>QIGA01000016.1 GCA_003229915.1 Chloroflexota bacterium | reverse complement strand
GACACGCATTCGCATAAAAGAGCCAAACCTCGTTGGTTGGATAGGCACTTCAAAGAGGCTAAGGAACCTTCACCCATTTGACACATCTGAACAATGAGGGGTAACCTATACTTGCGCTCCTGTGGAAATTCTTGTGGGCCTCGGACAGTCCTCCCTCCCGTGCTGGGAGGGAGTAGGGGTAGCCTGGAGCATCCGCTCTAGGCATAGTTGGAACCTACCCGTAATTCCCGGACAGGCTCAGGACAGGCCCTAAAGTACTCGGGAGACCTGACAGGTCGCCCCTACAGCGCGCGGACGAATTGTGAACCCAAAGCTATATGAGATCAGATGGCATGGCCGGGGCGGTCAGGGTGCCATAACGGCTGCCAAGATAATGGCACAGGCGGCCTATCTGGCCGGCTACCACGGGGTGACGGCCACACCATCGTTCGGCGCTGAGAGGAGAGGCGCACCGGTAAGCGCATCGACCAGGATCTCCCATGAACCTGTGATGGTCATGTCACAGATAGAGGAACCCGATGCGGTGGTGGTACTGGATCACACCCTGTTGAGGTATGAGGACGTAACCAGTGGTCTGCGCCAGGGTGGATGGATCGTGGTGAATTCCTGGCAGGGGCCAAAAGACCTCAACATCAGGGGTGATTTAAACATCGCAACCGCCGACGCCACCAGGATATGCCGGGAGCTGGGGCTGACAGTAGCCGGCCTCACGGTGGTCAATACAGCCATATTGGGCGCGTTTGTCCGCGCCACTGAGCTGGTGGACATGGCCAGCCTGGAAAAGGCAATAAGGGAAAGGTTCTCCGATAGCGCCGTGGATATCAACCTCGCCGCGATTACGAAGACCTACGAGATAACGGAGCTGGAGAGAACAAGGTAGCCTGGAGCATCCGCTCCAATCCACCCACCAGGAGGGGGCAACGCAAGCCAATGACGAAAGACGAAACGAGCAGCGCGACCGAACAACGAACAATCAGCGACTGTTGAGGCAATATGGGAACCAGAGATTGCGGACATATATGCGGTGAATCATCGCAGGGGATCGGCGAGGCGGGGAGGACAGGCGAGTGGCGCAGCGCGCGTCCAGTCATAGACAACGAGAAGTGCACCCCGGCCAGGAAGAACAAGCCCTCCTGTTTTCTGTGCTGGCTCTATTGCCCTGACGCGGTCATCAGCAAGGCCATCCCCATTCACATTGATCTGGAGTACTGCAAAGGGTGCGGAATATGCGCGCAGGTATGCCCAACGCAGGCCATAGCCATGGTTAATGAAGAGGAGTGCAGTTCCTGACATGCTAGGCAGCAAAGCTGGCACCCAGATTCTGGATGGCAACCACGCCGCGGCCGTGGGAGCCAAGCTCAGCCGTGTCCAGGTGATCGCTGCCTATCCGATCACCCCTCAGTCACCGGTCACCGAGAAACTCTCTGAGTACGTAGAAGGTGGCAACCTCAAGGCTGAGTATGTTGCCGTCGAGAGCGAACACAGCGCCCTTGCGGTATGTTCTTCGGCCTCTCTCGTGGGAGCCAGAACCTTCACCGCCAGCAGCTCCCATGGCCTGGCCTATATGCATGAGATGCTGCACTGGGTCGCGGGGACACGCCTGCCAGTGATCCTCGCCTGTGTCAACCGCGCCATCGGAGCGCCATGGAACGTACTCAATGACCAGCAGGACTCCATATCTCAACGTGATACCGGCTGGATACAAATATACGCTCGAACCAACCAGGAGATACTGGATTCGGTGATTCAGGCTTACAAGATCGCCGAGACAGTCTATGTCCCGGTCATGGTTTGCTACGATGGGTACATCCTGTCTCACACCGAGATGCCGGTGGATGTTCCTTCCCCGAGGGACGTGGATAGTTTCCTGCCACCATATAAGCCACACACGATATTGGACCCCGCTAACCCCAGGAACTACAACCTCGTGACCCTGGCGAATCCCAGGGTCAATGCCGAGGGCGTGCTCTGCCACGGATATATGGAGATAAGGTATCTCCTCCAGGAAGCCCTGCAGAACGCAGGGGAAACGATAGCCAGCGTGGGGCGGGAGTTCGGCGGGTTGTTCGGAAGAAGCTACGCCAGCATGCTCTGGGAGTACAGTCTCGATGACGCTGAGATCGTTATCGTAGCTATGGGCAGCCTGGCGATGGAGGCAATTGTAGCCGCAGACACGCTTCGTGATGAAGGCCACAGGGTGGGCGTCCTGGGATTGAGAGTGTTCAGGCCGTTCCCCAAATCCGATGTGGTGACGGCGCTGAAGAAAGCGCGCCTCGTCGTGGTTTTCGATAAGAATATCAGCTATGGCTCGGAGGGAGCAACCTGCTCTGAGATCAAGTCAGCCCTCTACGGAAGCGGCGCAAATGCCGTGATACGAAACTTCGTCGTCGGTCTCGGCGGACGTGATATCAAAGCCAGGGAGCTGGCAGGCGCCGTGAACAAATCGCTGCCAGCGTTGAAGGAAGGCGTCCTAAACGACGAGTATCCGGAATGGATATGTCATATTTGAGAGGGTACACATATTGAAAACCAGTCCAGTCAACCTGACCGAAAAAGAATATCTACTGCCGGGCAACAGGGTCTGCCCCGGCTGCGCCCTATCCCTCGCCTATCGGCACATTCTCAAGGCGCTGGACGGTCAGGTTATCGTGACCGTGCCCGCCAGTTGTCTCACCGTATTGCACGGCATGTATCCGGTGACATCCGTCACAGTTCCCTGCGTGAACACGCCGTTTGCCTCCACCGGGGCCTCCGCCACCGGCCTGGTGGCGGGACTGAAAGCGCTGGGCAAAAAGGACTTGACTGTATTGGCTATCGCTGGTGACGGAGGCACGCACGATATTGGAATCCAGGCGTTGAGTGGCGCCGCCGAAAGACAGAGCGATTTCATCTACGTCTGCTACGATAATGAAGGCTACATGAACACTGGTAATCAGCGCTCAGGCTCCACCCCGCTGGGCGCTATTTCGGGGACCACACCCATTCTGGGTAAGCAGCAGAACCAGAAGGATATGACTGAGATAATGGAGGCGCACGGCATCCCCTATGTCGCTACCGCCAACGCTTCCTATCCCCTGGACCTCTACGAGAAAGTCAGGAAAGCCAAAGCCATAGAAGGAACGAGGTTCATACACGTATTCACTCCCTGTCCTCCAGGATGGCGTTTCCCCTTCAGCGACACCATCAGAATCGGCGAGCTGGCGGTGCAAACCGGATGGGACGTGCTCTATGAAGTCGAAAACGGCGCTTTCCGTCTCACCTCGGCCAGCGAACCCATTGCCCGAAAGGGGAATCTGAGGCCAGTGAGGGAATACCTCGCAGAACAGGGAAGGTTCAAAAACATCACCGAAGAACAGATCAGCGAACTCCAGGCCCGCGTAAATGCCCGGTGGCAGCGCTGCCTGGATCGGGCAACCAATCTATAGCAGCTCCCACGCCCACAAAAAGGCACAGGGGGGATCGCCATGTTCGACAAGGAGCAGATCGAGGCGGCAAAGAGAGACAGGCAGAAATGGGAAGAGGATGTGCTGCGGGGTTCTCTGGAGGCCCTCCCTGAATCTCAGGACACCTTTACCACCATCTCAGGACTGGCAGTAAAGAGACTCTGCACTCCTGAGGACATCAGCGACCTCGACTATGCAAGTGACCTGGGGTACCCCGGCCAGTATCCCTTCACCAGAGGGGTTCACCCCACCATGTACCGGGCCAGACCCTGGACCATGCGCATGTTCTCCGGCATGGGCACCGCTGAGGACACCAACCGGCGCTTCAAATACCTCCTGGAACATGGCGAGAGCGGCCTGAGCGTCGCCTTCGACTTCCCGACCCTGATGGGATACTGCAGCGATGACCCCGAGGCATACGGCGAGTGTGGCAAATGCGGCGTGGCCATCGACACCTTGAAAGACATGGAGATTCTCTTCGCTGGTATCCCGCTGGACAAAGTAACGACGTCCATGACCATCAATCCCCCGGCGGCGGTGCTGCTGGCCATGTACATCGTCACTGCCGAGAAGCAGGGCGCTACCAAAAGCGCTATACGGGGCACAATCCAGAACGACATGCTCAAGGAGTTCATCGCCCAGAAGACGTTCATGCTGCCGCCGCAGCCATCTCTGCGCCTGATCGTGGATACGGTGGAGTTCTGCACCAAGGAGGTCCCCGGTTGGAACACCATCAGTATCAGCGGCTACCATATCAGGGAGGCGGGGTCCACGGCGGCTCAGGAGCTCGCCTTTACCCTGGCCGACGGGCTTATCTACGTCCAGGCCTGCGTCGACCGTGGCATGGACGTGGATGAGTTCGCCCCCAGGCTCTCGTTCTTCTTCAACGCGCACATCGACTTCTTCGAGGAGATCGCCAAATACAGAGCAGCGCGGCGGATGTGGGCCAGATTCATGCGCGAGCGTTTCCAGGCCAGGAACCCC
>QIGA01000036.1 GCA_003229915.1 Chloroflexota bacterium | reverse complement strand
GGGGATTCCCTAAAGGAGAGAAGCCCGGGAACGTAGGGGAAGGCGACCTTCTGTTCTATGACCTCTGTGGCGATCAATTCCAACGCGGGATAGCTGAGTACGACGACTGCTGCCCTGGCGAAGCCTGCTGCATTGGGTGCAGAGATATCGACTCCAGCGATAAAGCGGACATCACTCACTTCGTTTTGCGTAGAAACCATCGCCGCCAAATCCATCTGGATTCGCTTAGCTTCATCAGGTGTCACAGACCAGCCATGTAGGTGTTGTGATTTCACGGGTTGTCCTGCGCTTTCAGCCGAATAATTGTCGCACGGTGTCGAATTCGCTGGGAAGAAAATAAAGCACGAAAGGAAATTTGTCGAGGAGGAACGCAGCAAGAGCAGAGTTCCCAACTGTACCTTCTACACTTGAGGGAAAGAACTCGGCTATCAGGGATAGCAGGGCGCCGGCAAACATCCCGCCGAGCACCAATCCGAACACCAGCCCACCTATTTTGTCAACCCATCCCAGAAACAGCAGGCTCAGGAATTTACGCGCGATCGATGCTGCTATCAGCGCAGCAATCATAACGAGGGCAAAGATGATGATGAAGCCGACTATTTTGGCTTGCTCCGGACTTTGCAGCCAGTTGGAGAGCCAGTTTGCTACAGAGATGTAGAATTGCCCTGCCAGGATGACCCCGATAAGGATTCCTACTAGGGGGATGATGATTCCTGTCAAGCCCCTCTGGAAACCGATGAACATAGGGATGAGAAGCATGAGAATTATTACAATGTCAAGCCAATTCATATTGTCCTGCCGCTTTGATCAGCAAATTCAAGTCCTATTTTAACATATAAAGCTGCTTTCCTACATATGATAGCCTGCTTTGAGGCTGGGGCGGATAGCAGTATAAGAAGAGAACGGTGAGAATGATTACGCTGCCCTGGCATTACAATCTCAGTGCGTGAAATATCTCAGCCGAAAAGCTGTCGGACTGTATCGAATTCATTAGGAAGGAGATGGAGCACGAAGGGGAACTGGTCCAGGAAGAAGACAGCAAGGGCAGAGTCTTTGATGGTGATTTCCATCCCCGGTGAGGAGTACTTAGCGATCAGAGATAGAATAGCACCGGCAGCTATCCCACCGATGGCCAGGCCAAAGATCAAGCCCCCGAGTCTGTCGACCCAGCCCATGAGCGGTATCCTGGGCGTTTTACCGGTCAGGGAAGATAGTATCAGAAACAGTTCGATTGACGCTGCCATAGCCAGGACAAAGATGATGAGGAAGGCGACAATCGTGGCCTGGCTTCTGCTTTCGAGCCATGGAGAGAGTAAATCCGCGACTGAGCCGTAGAAGAGCCCCGCCAAGGCAACCCCCAGTATGATCCCTACCAGTGGCAGGATGGTATTTGTCAGCCCACCCAAGCCAAAGTGAAATACTCCAAGGAGTCCATTCAGCGCTGAACGCAGTGATATAGCCAGTAGCATGAACAGGATAAAGACGATAAAGAAAGCGGCTATGTTCGCCTGAATTGAGCTTTCGATCCAGGAAGACAACCAATCCGCCATAGAGCCATAGAATATTCCTGCCACGATGATACCGGAGATGATTGCGATCAAGGGGAGAAGCGTCCTGGCAAGCCCCCTCTTGAAGCCGATGAAAGTGGGTACAGCTAGCATGAGCAAAACCACTATGTCAAGCCAATTCATGGTTCACCTTAGTGCTCGATTTTCGCGCTTGCTGTCAGTCCGTAAGACTAACGGACTGACAGCTCCTCAGATATCAACTGAAATGAACGGGTAAGTCCCTGCTCAATTTGCCTTTTCACGGACTGTAAAATTTGTAACACTTCTTGTCACGTTTGTCAAGCTCCTCAGAGTCCCCAGGGTATTCTGGCTTGACACTCCATTGGCTCTATGCTAAATTTGTAATTGGCCCTGACACCCCTTTATGCTAAGCCCGCCTAAACACAGGCTATTTTTGTGCCCAAAGGAGGAAAGGCTGTGAATTTGATCGTCTGCGTGAAGGAGATTCCTGATCCTGAAACTCCTGCTTCCGCTTTCGCCATCGATCCCGAGGCAAAGCGAGCTATTCCCGCGAAAGACACACCACCGGTAATCAGCCCCTTTGACGAGCAAGCCGTGGAGGCCGCTCTTCGTCTGAAAGATGCACATGAGGGCAAAGTAACGGCGCTTAGCCTGGGGGCGCCATCGGCTGAGAAGGTCTTGAAGCACACATTGTCGATGGGGGCTGACGAGGCGTTCCTGCTGAATGACAGCTTGTTCGATGACTCAGATAGCGCTTCCGCTGCGTACGCTCTAGCTCAGGCGATAAAGAAGGTGGGGGAATTCGACCTTATCTTCTGCGGGAGACAGGCAGGTGACTTTGATTCTGGCCAGGTTGGCTCCGGTATTGCCGAAATCCTGGGCATACCCAGTGTGACGGTAGCGAAGAAGATCGATGTGAGCGATGGCAATGCCAGGATAGAGAGGGTACTTCCAGATGGCTACGAGGTGGTTGAGGTATCGCTTCCAGCGCTAATAACGGTAAGCAATGAGCTTGGTGAGCCTAGATATGCTACCCTAAAGGGAATCATGGCCGCTGCTAAGAAGACTGTCCCTGTCTGGAACGCTGAAGAGATCGGCGCTGAGCCCTCCAAGATCGGTGCTGCTGGGGCACGGACCAAGAGGCTCAAGCTATTCATCCCGGTTCGGGAGTCCAAATGCGAGATAATCGAGGGTGAAAACGATGAGGAGACGGCGATTAAACTGGCTCTCAAACTGAGAGCAGTAAAGCTTATATGACACAACACGCGAGGATGATTAGGAGGTAAAGTAGATGGCTGACAGTAAAGGAGTCCTGATCTGCGGAGAGTTTATGAACGGCAATCTGGCCGCGATAACTACGGAACTGCTTGGCATCGGGAGGAAGCTAGCTAATGATATCGGTGAAGATCTGTCAGCAGTATTGATTGGTGAGAAAGTCAGCGATTTGGCTGAGGAGGTCATTCGCTTTGGAGCTGACAAAGTTTACGTTATCGAAAGCCCTTTGCTGAAAGACTATGTGACTGATTCTTACGTGGGGGTGATGGAGAAGCTTTGTAGAGAGGTTGCCCCCAATATCCTGATTTTGGGTCAGACTTCGATGGGTCGTGACCTAGCGCCAAGGTTGGCGTTTAGATTGGGCACGGGACTGACCACAGATTGCCTGGAGTTGAGCATCGATCCTGATACCAAGCTCATGTTGTCAACCAAGCCAGTATACGGAGGCAACGCTCTGTCAATCGTGGCCTGTGAGAAGACTCAACCTCAAATGGCGACAATCAGGCCAAAATCGATGGAGCCCTTAGAGCGGGACGATTCCAGGAAGGGTGAGGTTATTGCGTTCGATGCCGGGTTAGATGAGTCTATGGTCAGGGTGAAATTTATAGAGAGGGTGAAGGAGGAGGTTGAGGGGGTAAAGCTCGAGGATGCTGATGTTGTGGTCGTTGGGGGAAGAGGCATAGGTGGCCCAGAGCCCTTCGCCCAACTTGAGGCGCTGGCCAAGCTGTTGGGCGGTGCTGTAGGGGCAACACGTCCCCCCTGTGACTCTGGATGGTTGCCGCCGACCCAGCAGGTAGGGCTCACTGGCAAGCTTGTTACTCCCAACCTCTACATAGGGGTGGCGAACTCAGGGGCCAGTCAACATCTGGCCGGGTGCTCGGGGTCGAAGCACATGGTTGCGATAAACAAAGACCCCGAAGCCAACATCTTCAAGGTATGTCAATATGGTGTGGTCGGTGACTACAAGAAGGTGCTCCCCCCGTTTATCGAGAAGGTTAAGGAACTCCTGGCTGGATAGGAAGGGAGACTTGGCCTCTCCCGGGTAATCGTTGGCCACGGTCGCGATACGCAGTATTGGACTAGCGAGGAACTCTGCAGGGCTACGTTGATTCGAAGGAATCTTCAGTGTTGCAGAGTTCTTATTTTGTGGCGGATATACCTCCCCATGTCCTTGGAGGTAACCTCATCGATCTTCACATCAGCGACATCGACAGAAGTTGTCAAGTGTTTTTGTGCCTGCCTGGCCAGTGGTTGCGCGAGCATAATCCCTGCCAGTGACGCCAGGACAGCAGTGGGAAAGCTATTGCTCCCCCTTTTACCTTTGATTGTGAGCACTGACGCCAGTCCTGCAAGCAGCGCTGCTGTAACGAGGTTGGTTCCACAGAAGGGCGAGATTGCGAGATTGCGTTCACCTTGCTTTAGTCTGGCAAGCCCTGACTCAACAGCTTGAGATACTGCTTCGGTGGAGACGTCCCCGTAGATATAGAATCCGCTGGTAGTTGCTCTGCCGACTATCCTGGAGCCTGCCTTCATTTTGGCAAGCAAAACCGCCGCAGTGGCGTGCTCGATAGCATGGTTTCGGCGCAGGGCTGTGATCAAATCAAGCATGAAGCGATGCCTCCTCATTACGAGCAGTGTATTTATCGGTGATTCCAATTCATGCCTTGTCGGCAGCCGGTG
>QIGA01000035.1 GCA_003229915.1 Chloroflexota bacterium | reverse complement strand
GAAGAGCCTAGCCCTGAAGAGCCTAGCCCCAAAGAACCCAACCCCGAAGAGCAATCCGACTGATCCGGCAATGCAGCGCACTAAGACATAATTTGCTCCTCTAGCAGGGATCGTGTTTTGAGCAGAAAACTCAGGCCTGAACCCAAAGTTACGGTTGCCGCGAAGAAACCGCCCCGATGGCAACGCGAGAAAAACATAACCCGTTTCATTTGGATATTCATTACCCTGACCATTGCAGTGATAGCAGGGCTGGTTGGCTATTGGGGCTACGACAATTATGTCGCTGCATGGCAGCAGCCTGTGGTCAGGGTAAACGAAACCACCCTGGATATGAATTACTTTGTCAAGATGCTCCGTTTTTACTCTCGCAACCCGGACGTAAAAGTAGACCCGAGTGCGCTCCCTTCCCAGGTGTTAACAATAATTGAGAATAACGAACTAGTAAAACAAGGAGCACCCGGGTTGGATATCTATGTTACTCCGGATGAGGTCACAGACGAGATCGAGAGTCTCCTCCTGCCCACAACTGAAGATGGAGGTAATACAACGCAACCAAAAGTTGACACAGCCACACTGTATGAGCAATGGCTGGATCAAATACAGTTTTCAGACGAAGAATATCGCCAACTGGTTGAGACAGTACTGCTTCGGAAGAAGCTAACCCAATACCTCCAGGAGCAAGAGGTGCCTACAGATGCCGAGCAAGTCCATCTCGGCATTATCCCTGTTGCGGATGAGGCGACAGCCTCAGAAGTATCAGATAAGCTGAAATCTGGCGGCAACTTCACTGAGTTGGCTAAGGAGTATTCCATCGTTAATGAACTACAAGACTCCGGCGGTGACGCGGGCTGGGTGCCCAGAGGCGTATACCCAGAACTTGACGATGTGATCTTCACACTGGAAGCGGGAAATGTAACCGAGCCCATTAAGACTGCCAAGGGCTATTACATAGCTCAAGTCTCAGGAAAAGCTGAAAGCATGAGCATTCCCGACAATTATCGGGGGATTCTTACTATCCGCGAATTTCAAGACTGGATTCGAGCGCAAACGGAGGCCAGTATAATTGAAACTTATCTCGATCAGAGTGAAATAGCCTGGGCTGTAGACCAGATAAGCTAGCGGGGGGCCAGGGGGGCAGTGAGCAAGAGAGAGAGAATTAGCATAGGCCTTATGGGTCTTGGGGTAATTGGCAGCGGAGTAGCCCGCGCCTTGCTGGAGAGAGTGGATGCCATAGCCCAGCAAGTTGGTTGTCCGCTGATATTGAAGAGAGCTCTGGACTGTGATATCTCCAAGAAAGAGTCGGCCGAGCTTCCAGATCAGATGTTCACTAGTGACCCCAATCAACTCCTCCATGATCCTGAAATAGATATCGTCATCGAAGTAATAGGTGGCGATACACATGCTCTTGCATATATCAAAGAAGCACTCTCTACGGGTAAACACGTCGTCACAGCCAACAAGGAGGTTATTGCCAAGCATGGGCCCGAACTACGATCTCTAGCTGCTGAGAACAGAGTGGATATCCGCCACGAGGCCAGTGTGGGCGGAGGCATACCAATAATAAACCCGCTGAAGCAGGACCTACTGGCGAACAAAATATCGGCCATCCATGCCATAATCAATGGCACTACTAACTATATCGTGACCAGAATGGCAGCGGAGAACATAGATTTTATCACCGTCCTGAAACAAGCCCAAGAGCTGGGCTACGCCGAAGCCAACCCTGCTAATGACGTCGAGGGAGTTGACGCTGTCTATAAGCTTGCCATACTTGCTACGCTCGCCTTCCGCACCGAGATTCATCCTGAGGACATCTATCGTGAAGGCATCTCTCGACTTACTTCTCAAGACTTTCGCCACGCAAAGGAACTCGGGTATGCCATAAAACTGCTTGCTATCGCCAAGGAGGAAAACCATTCAGTTCAGGTAAGGGTTCATCCCGCTTTTGTGCCGGAGGGTCTTCTCCTGGCCAAAGTTGATGGTGTGTTCAACGCAATCGAGATAGAAGGGGATTTGACGGGAAAGGTGGTTTTCTATGGACGTGGCGCTGGCCCCCTACCGACATCAAGCGCGATTGTGGCCGATGTAATACAACTCGCACAAAGCATCAACCTTGGGCTGCCCCCAAAACCACAACCCCAGCCCTCCCAAATCAAGAAGATTACATCCATTTCACATATCGTGACCCGCTACTATATGCGGCTGACCACAACTGATAGCCCGGGCGTACTGGCTCAGATAGCCAAAATCCTGGGCGACCACTCCATCAGCATCGCCTCGGTGATCCAGAAAGAAGCTGATGCGCAAGCCCAGACCGCTGAGATCGTGATTATGACCCATCCTGCTCAAGAGTCCGCAATGCAAAAGGCATTGCGGGAAACAGAGGCCTTGCCGGTGGTTAAAGAAATCGGCAATTTGATCAGGGTTGAGGACTGAGGAGCGAGATTGGAGCAGTGCCTTCTTGAGAAGTATCGTGACTTTCTACCGGTGACGCCTCAGACACCGCTAATTACTATCGGTGAGGCCAATACCCCTCTGGTCAGGTCACAGACCCTCGAACGGGAACTCGGCTGCGGGGAGCTCTATTTCAAGCTGGAGGGATGCAACCCGACCGGCTCCTTCAAGGATCGTGGGATGGTGGTCGCGGTAGCGAAGGCCGTAGAGGCTCAAACCCCCGCTATTATCTGTGCATCTACCGGGAATACCAGTGCCTCGGCGGCAGCTTACGGTGCAGCATGTGGTCTTGACGTATTCGTTGTCGTCCCAAAAGGCAATATTGCCATGGGCAAACTGGCTCAGGCTCTAGCATATGGGGCCAAGATTTTGACCATAGATGACAACTTCGACAAGGCCCTGGAACTGGTGCTCATCCTTGCCCAGAAGCTTCCTGTTGCACTGGTCAATTCTCTGAATCCCCACCGCATTGAGGGACAAAAGACCGCCGCCTTCGAAATCGTCGATGCTCTAGGGTCTGCACCTGATTACCTTTTCATCCCGGTGGGCAACGCCGGCAA
This sequence comes from Chloroflexota bacterium, assembly GCA_003229915.1. Lineage (GTDB taxonomy): Bacteria > Chloroflexota > Dehalococcoidia > SZUA-161 > SZUA-161 > SZUA-161. The sequence continues at coordinate 1,480 of QIGA01000035.1, read as the reverse complement.
TATCACTGCCTACTGGAAGGGATTCAAACACTATAAGCAAGCGGGCAAAAACGACAATACGCCAAAGATGATGGGCTTCGAAGCGGAGGGGGCAGCGGCGATTGTCCGAGATAAGGTCATAACCGATCCCAAAACAGTCGCCTCAGCAATACGTATAGGTAATCCGGCTAGCTGGAAGGGAGCGGTCGCCGCTAAAGACGAGTCTGGCGGTATGATCGACTGCGTCAGCGACGAGGAAATACTAAGCGCCTACAAGCTGCTGGCTTGCAAAGAAGGCATCTTTGGCGAACCGGCATCGGCTGCATCAGTGGCTGGGCTGATCAAGCTAAGAGCAAGTGGGCAAGATTTCTCAGCCAAGAAGGTGGTCTGTGTGATCACAGGAACGGGACTGAAGGATCCAGACACCACTATCCAGACTACCAAGACTCCTGCCGAGCTGCCAGCCGATCTCGATATCCTAGAAAAAGAGATACTCAAGAGTTCATAGCTTGCCTTGTTAAGAAGGCAAAGTATATCCGACGTTGGACACTCTCCACAGGGAGATAGGCTGTGATAGATAAGGCCAAAATCGAGCAAGCGGTAACCTCCATAATTGAAGCCATCGGTGAAGACCCTAAGCGCGAGGGCCTTGCAGGTACTCCAAGGCGCATTGCCGAGATGTACACTGAGGTCTTTGACGGTGCCCACAGAGACCCCAAAGAGGAACTGCAAGTGGGCTTCGAGGAGGAGCATCATGAGATGGTTATCTTCAAGGACATCCCCTTCTACTCGATGTGTGAACATCATTTTCTTCCATTCTACGGTGTGGTACACATAGGCTATATCCCGAGCGGGCGGGTTGTCGGTGCCAGCAAAATGGGAAGAGTTGTCGAGATATTGGCCAAACGCCCGCAACTTCAGGAGCGTCTTACCACTCTGATCGCTGATACCATAATCGAGGCCCTGCAACCCCAGGGGGTTGCCGTGGTCGTTCAGGCTGAACATCTGTGTATGACTATGCGTGGCATTAAAAAGCCGGGCAGCAATATCGTAACATCTGCCACTAGAGGCCTCTTCAGAAGAAGTCCCGCCACACGCTCTGAGTTCCTCTCATTGGTTCAGAGCAAATAGGCACGGCCATATGGGAATCTTGTAGAAGCTTTGCAGGAATCAAAGCGCTGGGCTCGTCTATTGAAAGCAGCAAGAGCCGACTTGACCACAGTTGGTCAAAAAATACAGGTGTGAGAGTGTGAAGCGGGTCGTACTTTATGTCAACCTGCTACCATTCTCTCGGCAAATCCGCTCGCACTTTCACTCTCTAGAGCGAACACCAGATCGCCACATCTCATAAAATGAAGAGTCCTTATACGTCTAGGTTCCTCACAGAAATCCCCTCGAATACATGGAGAATACGCCATTTCGCGTACCGGCGTCCATCATGGCCCAGGAGCATGTCCCATCAGACAAGCTTGACAACACTCGAAAGGAGATGCTATATTGA
>QIGA01000120.1 GCA_003229915.1 Chloroflexota bacterium | reverse complement strand
TTGGACTGGGTGTGTCCCCATGCACGGGCTCTGCATGCCCGCGAAATCATGTGCAACATCCTGCACCCTCCACGTCTGGTCGGGAACTAGTGCAGGCGGTGGTAGTTCTGCTGCTGACTGAGCCCAAAGGTTTACTGTATAGTCTGCCATAGGAGCATTATCGTTGAATGTCAGTTCCATTGTCATAACCTTGTTGTAGTCAGCCGGAAGGTCCCAATCCGATATCAAGTTTCCGGTCAAATTACCATTAGCTGTGGTTAGTCCTATGGCCGTAGTTACTTCTGTATCTGGATTGGTGAATTCTAGGGTAAGGGCCGATGGATCATCTAGCGCTGACTGATTTCCGTCTTCTGCTGCTGCTATATCTATTACTAGATATGCTGCTGTTACATCTCTTGATGCCTGTGCTCTTACTTTTATTTCGTAAGCGACTCCATAATCAACGCTTGGGGAAAGATCTTTTGTCTTTGTCAAGGTGATGGGGTATGCAAGCGTGGTATCAAACTGTAATGTATTTGATACCATTAATGAAGCTGCTAACGCTATTCCTAGCAATAGAATTACACTAAGAACTATCGCTAGCAACTTGCTTCTTCTTTTCAATCCTTTCATTTTTCTCGCCTCCTCTTCTTTGACGGGAAACCAGACAGATTTAGCTCCCCGCGGTTCTTAAGGTGCTAATTTTTCATCTTATTCTCACCTCCTGCCTATGGTTTAAATCGGGTCATCCAAGCCAAAACTAACTCAACAATCAAATTATAAGATAACTGTCGGAATATCTGTGTCGGGCAAAGCGCTGATTGTGGGCTGCCCGGCGTCAGCAAAACCCCCTTTTTTTTGCTGGTCGTGTCGGCATAAAGAGGAATGCCTTCATCGTTTTACCCACAAAAAAAGGGCCGGTGCCGGCCCTTTTTTTGATTGCTTTCCGGGCAGAAACTCAGGTTTCTGTATCCAGGAGGCCTCTCTCGATGGCGTATCGAACCAGTTCAGCCCGCCCCCGAAGTTGCAGCTTCTCCTTGAGGCGGGACTTGTAGGTGGTCACGGTCTTGATGCTCAGATACAGCATGTCTGCTATCTCTTGGTTAGTATGGCCAATTGCCAGGAGCCGGAGCACCTCCATTTCCCGCTCGCTGAGCCCATCCTCATCCTGTGTGGCCCCAGGGGTCGGCATTTCCCTGTGACGTAATTCGGCTACCAGCCCCGCGGTCATAGAGGGGTGGATGAAATGCTCACCTCGATAGGTAGCCCTGATTGCGGCAATCAATTCTGTGGCTGCTGCTTTCTTGGGCACATAGCCGTCGGCCCCGGCACGAAGCATCTGATAGAGATAGCTCTCGTCCTCGTGCATGGTCAGCACCAGAACCTTTATATCCGGATTCTGTCTCTTTATCTCCTGAGTCGCCTGTGGGCCATTCAGCCCTGGCATGGAGATATCCATTAGCACGATGTCTGGAGCGACCTCGCTACTTTTGAGCACTGCCTGCTCGCCGTCGGCAGCCTCGGCCACTACCTCGATATCAGGCTGGGCCTCGAACAATGTCTTCAGCCCCGCCCGGAGAACGGCATGGTCATCGGCCAGAAGCAACCTGATCTTATCCATTCATCACCTCCTGAGTCGACTTCAACGGTACCTCAAGGAAGATGCTAGTGCCAGCCCCAGTCTGAGATTCAATCGAGAGCTTACCTCCGATGAGAGAAGCCCGCTCATACATGCCGAAAAGACCCAGCTTCTTTTCGTTCGGCGAAGCCATAATCCCGTTGACATCGAAGCCCTTGCCATCGTCCTCGATGACAGCCACCAGCGATGACTCTCGATGCCTTAAGACTACACTCACGTTTTTCGCCTCGGCGTATTTGGCGACGTTGGTCAACGCCTCCTGGATAATCCGAAAAGCCGCGATCTCAACCTCAGACGGCAGACGCAGCTCGCTGACACCGCTGACGTGAGTATCAACATTGATGTTCATCTTGGCCGAGTATTCCTTGGTATATCTTTGGATGGCCACGACCAGCCCCATATCGCCTAGAAGGCTGGAACGGAGCTCCGTAGCCAGGTGATGCACTTCATCCAAGGTTCGTGCTGCCAGCGCCCTCAGTTCGGCTGTCTTTTCCTTAACCGAAACGGCGTCTGCTGAATCCTCGATGAGCTTGAGACCGACCATCAGCGAGGTCAAAGACTGGCTTGTCTCATCGTGAAGCTCACGGGCAATGCGCTTGCGCTCCTCCTCCTGAGCACCGATGACCTTTGCCAGAAGCTGCGCCCGCATCCTCTCTTTGCGTTTAAGCTCCTCACTCATCTCACTGAAGGCGATGCCCAAACTGCCGATCTCGTCCTTGGCCCAAATAGGGGACTTCCATCTGAAGTCGCCCCGGCCCACTGCCCGTGCTGCCTCTGCCAGTTGGGAGATCGGCTTGGTCAGGATAGAGGCAAAACCGTAAGCTACGCAAAGCCCCAGCACCAATATCAAGGCGACCCAAGGTAGAATATGGCCGATATATCCCGTGACTGCGGCATCGATGTTGGCCTCAGACATCCCGAGACGAACCACTCCTGCCTTGCCGCCGAGGATAGGGACAGCCACGTCTTGGATCTTATCGTCCTCAGTTTGCAACGCCTGGACCCGATATGCCTCCTCCGGTTGCACCTGGTTTATCCCCAGCAAATCGGTGGGGAACCCTCCATCGAAGGTATGAACCAGGACATTGCCCTCAGCGTCCAATACGAAGGCATAGGCGATGTCCTTGCTGGCATCGCGGGTGTCCTTGACCAACTTATAGAGAGCGAATTGGTTGTGGGTCAGTATCAGGTCACGGCCCTGCGCCGCCAGGCCGGTGCCAATGGCAATGCCTTGCTCCTGTAGTTGACTCCTCAACGAAGCTGGGAAATCACGGTATATATACCCGACCAGGCCCAAGGTAGAGAAAAGGATGAAGATGGCCACTATGCCCATGATCTTGGTCCGAAAGCCCACGGCTCCCACCTTGGACCAAAAGGCGGGCCACAGCGATTTCCCTCCCATGTCACCACCCCAACTTCGTTTTCATTTCCCGTATGGAGTCATATATGTCATCGGAGACGAGCACGAATTTGTCGATAGCCAGATCGTCGAGTATCCTCCGCCCTTCGTCGGAGTTGTGTATGTTGAGAAAGAAATCCCGCAGCTCGTATTTCAACTGGGGATCCAGCGCCGGGTTGACAACCACTGGCGGTATTCCATAGGGGCCCCAGCGAGCGATGATCTTGGTCTTGGATGCCAGCTCTGGATCGCTGGCCATCATTTGGTCATAGACCAGGCTGTCTACGGCAGCGCCATCCACTAATTTGTCCGCCACCGCCGTAATAGAGTTATCGTGGCTGTAGGTATAAATGTACCTGCTGAAGAAAGAAACCGGAGCCTCGCCCAGCAAGGTGAGATGGTAGGTCGGTGCCAGGTGGCCGCTGTTGGACATTGGGTCGGTGAAGGCGAAGCTGGCACCTCTGAGATCTTCCAGGCTGGTGGCACTGCTTCCCTGGGGTACGATCAGGTAAGAGTAATATACGGTCTTTCCGTACATCTGTGGCGCTACCAGAAGCTCCATGCCAAAGTCTTCGTTGCCCTCGACATAAGCCAGGCTGCAAACAAAGGCCACATCGGCACGTTGCCCCCTGACCAGATCATTGATCTCAGCGTAGCTCGGCTTCAGAATCAGTGACCCCTGCCGATCCAGGTTCTCACCCATGTAGGTTAGAAGCTCCTGATAGTACTCCAGAGTCCTGATTGGGGAGAGCACCCCAGCGACAGCTACCCGTAACGAGTTATCGTCGGGCTGGCTGTTGATTCCCTGCACTGGCGGGACTGCTGACTTTTCATCAAGGCTAACCTTGATTGCATCCTGGGGCTGGCTGTGGCTGACTGCGAGAAACAGCGCCGCTACCACCACAGCCACCGATACCAGCGCAAGAAGCCAGAATTTGGCATATCCCGCGAGGCTATGGTAGAACCTCACCTAAGCACGACCTCCTTTGCCTTCGTAGGCTCACTTGTTCCATTGCGGCCCGTATCGCATCATGACTGTCAAATCTTCCGATAGGTCATATTGATGTCTTCATTAGGCTGGGAAGTTTGCGGTAGAGCGGATGTTTGCTGTTCCAGAGTCTTCCCCCAGGCAGGCGGTTGAGCCTTGTCTCAGCAGGAATTTGTGATGCCAACTAGTGTGGTTATGGTAAGCCCTAGGTGGCTGGCTGTCAAACTCGCTGCTTCTCAGTCAAAAGACGCGCTGCCAAGCATAGGTAAGAAGAATGCAGTCTGCTCAATATTCCGTCAAAGTCTGGCCAATAGTACCGACCATCTTGGCTCCAAAGCGAGTTCTCTTTGGAGACGTCAAACACTAAACAAAACGTCATCCCTGAAAACGCTGACTTCGTTATCATATTGTGCGCGCGCTGGGTAACAACAGCCTGGATTGTTCACCAGGCAACAAGAGCCCAGTTTACTTGTGACTCAGCAAACGTGCATATTGTTCAGCCGGGATAAACATTGTACGTGGTGCTATAAAATCAGCTAGAG
>QIGA01000157.1 GCA_003229915.1 Chloroflexota bacterium | reverse complement strand
CCTCAAGCTCAGCGAGGACTGATTCGCATTAAGGCTGACTGATACCCAGAGTTCTTCACTACGAGTGTGCTTCGTGTTATAATGAGGATGGTATGAAGGTATCGACGGAAAAGATCGAGGGAAGCCAGATGGTCCTCAATGTTGAGGTTGAAGTGGAGGAGATGGAGGATGCTATTAAGAAAGCCTACCATCGCCTGGGGGCAAAGACGACGGTTCCTGGTTTCCGCAAGGGCAAGGCTCCTCTGGAAATGCTGGAGCGGTATTATGGGAGGGACGCCTTTGTCGAGGACGCTGCCGAGCATCTTCTATCGGAGGTTTACGATCGGGCGATTCAGGAGCAGGAGGTGGATGCGATTGCCCAGCCTCAGATCGATGTCCTCCATATGAACCCGCTGTCATTCAAGGCCACCGTTCCCGTGAGGCCAACTGCCGAGCTTGAGGACTATCACCAGATCAAGTTCGAGCCGGAGGAAGTGGTAGTCACGGAGGAAGAGGAGGCTGAGGTTCTGGAAAGAATTCATTACAGGCAGGCGCCTTGGGAGCCTGTTGAGCGGCCGGCGGCGTTTGGCGATTTGCTGGCGATCAATGTGGAGGGTACTGTAGAGGGCAAGGTTGTTATCGATGAAAAGGAGGGGTTATATCAGTTGTCCCCGGACCCTTCCAATGCTCTACCGGGCTTTGCTGAGCAACTCGAAGGGGCTGAGAAGGGCGAGGAGAGGGTGTTCACCATGACATTGCCTGAGGATCGTGGGGAACTTAGTGGCAAGGAATGCAATTTCAAAGTCTTGGTCAATGAGATCAAGGTGAAGAATCTTCCCGAACTGGACGACGAGTTTGCCAAAAGCCTTGGCCAGGGTTTGGAGACGCTGGATTCTCTCAAGGAGAAGATCGCCGCCGACCTCAAGGACAGAAGGGGGATGGAGGTGAGGAACCGTCTGGAGGAGCAAGCGATCGAGGCTCTCGTTGCCCTCGCTCGGGTAGAGTTCCCCGATATCATGGTGCAACACGAGATCGATCGGCTTATCGAGGAGCGGGAGCGGTACTTTGGTGATCGAGAGAAGCTTGAGATGTATCTCGAAAGCATCAAGAAAACTCAGGAGGAGTTCAGAAACGAACTCAGGCCGATGGCGGAGCGGGCTGTACTTCGTTCACTGGCTCTGCAGAGGTTTGCTGAACTCGAGGGGGTTGATGTCAGCGACGCTGATGTCGATGCTGAAGTGGAGCGCATAATGCAGCACGCTTCGGGTGAGGGGGTGCGGCGGCTTTTCGAAACCCCGTCTACTCGGGAAACGATAAGGAGAAACATTTTCATGAAGAAGGCGATCGATCGCTTGGTCGAGATAGCCACTGGGGATAATGAGGCTATGACTTCTGAGGACGAATCTACGGCGCCGCCAGCAAAGGAAGAGGGGGACGAAAATGAATATGCAACCTAGTAACGTGATTCCATTTGTGATCGAAAGCAGCCCTCGTGGGGAGCGTACTTTCGATATCTACTCTCTGCTGCTCAAGGAGCGCATTGTCTTTCTGGGCTATCCGATCACTGATCAGATAGCCAACGTGATAATCGCTCAGCTCCTCTATCTGGAACGTGAGGACCCGGATAAGGATATCAGCCTCTATATCCACTGCCCGGGAGGCGTTATCAACTCTGGTCTGGCGATCTACGATACCATGGAGCTCATCCGCTGTGATGTGTCCACCATCTGCGTTGGTCTGGCGGCCAGCATGGGCACGATTCTGCTGGCTGCTGGCGCCAAAGGAAAACGCTATGCGCTGCCGAATGCTACTATTCACATGCACCAGCCTATGGGTGGCGCCCAGGGTCAAGCATCGGACATTGAGATCGCTGCCCGGGAGATACTGCGGTTGCAGGATGTGCTCCGCTCCATATTGGTCAAGCACACGGGTCAGCTTCTGGAGAAAATCATTCAAGACACCGATCGCGACTTCTACATGAACTCTGAGGCAGCGATGGCGTACGGGATGGTCGATGAGATACTGAAGGGGGCCAGGGTCGAAGAAAAAGCGGCCTGAGCCAGAATTAGCTCTGTCGAAGTCAACCGGGGGATTTTCCCTGTTCCCGAAGCGGTTTCTATGATTCGTTGGTGGGTACTGGCCTGTGAGGGTTTACGATCGCATCGATTTCTGGGGTTAGGGAATAGCCCTTCACAGGTTTCCCGTTGCTGTCGATGACCTTGCCTCCTGCTATCCGAACCCTGCCCTCACTGAAGGCCTTAATGGTGGCTACAGTAAGCGGCAGTTCCCTTTTCGCGCCTTCCCTTCGAATTAAGCTGAAGAGAGTGTTATCATCGCCCTGCTGAGCCATCAATTCATCCATGGATAGTCCCTTTATCTCCTCCCAGTGTCTGTCAAACAGCTCGCCCCTGATGGGAAACGTGCAGCAGGTCACCGGTGGCCCCTTGTCCAGTTCAGGGGTGACCAGATGCATCATCACCCCTGTCTCGGATGCCTCGCTTGCGATCAGCTTCCAGATCACCTCTCGCCAGGTTCCCGCAGGGCCGCCCGGGGCAGCGGGATGCAGGTTTATCATATTGTAGTGCTGGCACATCTCCGCTCCGACGATGAGCATGTAGCCAGCGAGCACACAGATGTCTGGGCGGAAGCCTTTCAGGCGCTCCATCACCTGCCTGTCGTATTCGAGCCGCCAGTCCCCCGGCGCCTCGGTACTCCTGTGAGCCCGAAACTTCCTCGAAGAGAAGCAGACGAGGGGGATGCGGTAGGATTTCACCAGATCGAGGAAGGAATCGGTTTCCTGGGATTGCCCTCGCTCGCGGTTGCAGAACACAAAGGTTATCTCTACCTTTAGATGTCCTTTCCCGATGTTTTCCCGCACGGTTGTCAGCAGGGCGCGGGAGCCCTCGCCTCGGCCTGAGGAGAACCAGCCGATTCCATACATTGTCCCTAGTTCCCCTTGAGTCGCTTGAGCAATTTATTCCTGACATTGTAGAAATGGATCAGGACGCCGGTCTTGTGCCTGATGATTCTAGCCTGACCGAGGGCACGCCGAAATTGCTCAGCGTCGTTGAACTCCGGTAGTTCCAAGTATGACCTGCCGATCTCCCTTATAACGTGGGCATCGCTGCCGACAGTGCCTGGCAATCCGTGGCTTTGAGCAAGCTGCAAAGCGCGGGCTGAGTCCCTCAGGAGATAGGTGCGTGAGTTAAAAACCTCGATCAGATCAATGTCGGGCGTTATCCTCTCCAGGGCGTCTCGGCGGAGCCGAGAATAAGGTCGAAAGCGGTCGAAGGGGTGTGGGATGCACACCAGCCCTCCCTGAGCTTTGATCTGCGATACAGTTTCCTCAGGGGAGAGACGGGGAGGGATTTCTTCACTCAAGAAGAGGCCGATGATCTCCCCGCAGGTGGTCAATATCTCCTCTCCGACAATGACCTTGAAGGGAGCGACGCGCTTTACCTCAAGGGCTCCGGAAGTGGTGTTGTGGTCAGTCACCGCGAGACAGTCTATCCCGATCTCAAGGCAGTGTTGGACGATCTGCTCTGCAGGGGATGTCGAGTCTTTGGAGCGACAGGTGTGCACATGGAGGTCAGCTTTCAACATACTTGGTTCACCTGAGGGCCTATGCTCTTTCCTGATAGCTCCCGTTGCGAGTGTCGACGCGCACTACATCGCCCGTGCTGATAAAGTATGGGACCTGAATGGTAACGCCTGTCTCCAAAACAGCCGGCTTTGTTCCTGCTTGGGATGTATCCCCCTTATAGCTGGGGCCAGTCTCGGTTACCATCAGTTCGACGGTGATTGGCAACTCGATACCCATCGCCTCTTCACCGTATCGCGAGATCGTGAGTGTCGTCCCCTCCTTGAGGTAGTTGAGGGCGTCCCCCAGTTGCTCTGAAGTCAGAGGGGTCTGTTCGAAGGTCTCGTTATCCATGAAGTAGTACAGGTCGCCGTCTTGATAAAGATACTGGGAGGATCTTTGGTCGAGGCGTACGCGCTTGAATCTGTCTCCCGCTTGGAAAGTGCGTTCAATAGTGTGTCCGGCGCGAATATCCCGCAGCCTGAGCCGGACATGGGCGCTGCCACGTCCTACCTTGATGTGCTGATAGTCAAGGATATTGTAAAGCTGACCATCCAGATCGATGGTAATCCCTTTCCTCGCTTCAGTGGCGTCGATCATCCTGTTACCTCCGTGTCTTTTTCGCCTTGGTCAGCGGTCGTATCTTTCCTTCCTCCAGCACAACTGTATCCTCTATCCTGACGCCTCCCCAGCCTGAAACGTAGACGCCAGGCTCTATGGTGAAAACCATTCCACCGCTGAGAGTGCTGGAGGAGTTGGGGCCCAGGCGTGGCTCCTCGTGAGCGGCCAGACCGATACCGTGCCCCAGGCTGTGTCCGAAGTTCTCCTCATACCCTGCCTGTGCGATAACCGTGCGGCCGAGCTGGTCGGCCTGTTCGCCGTTCATGCCCACCTGCAGTGTTGCCATTGCGGTGAGTTGTGCCCCTAAAACTATATCATAAATCCGTTGGAAGGTGCTATCGCCTGCCCCCAGACAGAAGGTGCGGGTAGTGTCGCTGGAGTATCCCCCAA
>QIGA01000224.1 GCA_003229915.1 Chloroflexota bacterium | reverse complement strand
GCGTTCCGTGGAACGCCCTGGCAACGCAGGATGTGTGGGAAAGAACTGCACCACCACTATCGCCATCCAGACGTCAAGCTGTCCAGATGTCTGGATGTCCCGATGGCGAACGAGCGGTCTGTGAAATCGCATGTGCTATAATCTGTGCATACCAAGCGGCTTTTTCGGAAAACCTATAGCAGCGGAAGGCAAATCGCCATGCAGCAAGTTGACAGAGCTGAGGTCCTGAAAGGGTCGCTTATCTTCTCCGGCCTGAGCGAGGAGGAGCTCGCCGAGCTGTCCGAGCTCACTGTCGAAAGGAGCTTCAGTACAGGAGAGTTTGTATTCTGGGATGGAGATGATCCCGACTGTTTCTACATCATAGCTGAAGGTAAGATAAAGGTCCTTAAACACGCTTCATCGGGGAAAGAGTTTATCATCGCCTTTTTTGGCCCCGGCGAGATGTTCGGCGAGGTCGCTGTTTTCGAGAACAGGCCTTACCCTGCCTCGGCCCAAGCTGTAGCTGAGACGAGGGTACTGGGAATAGAGAGGGAAGGTTTTCTGGCGTTTCTCAACCATCGCCCTGAGGTAGCCCTGAGGATTATCTATGTCCTGGGAGGGAGGCTCAGGGATGCCCAGAGCCGCCTCAGAGACATTGCAGGAGAGAGGGTCGAGCAGCGCGTTGCCAGTATTCTGCTTATGCTTTCTTCGAAGCTCGGCCCCAGTCTCCCGTTCACCCGCCAGGAGATCGCCGACATGGCCGGGACCACCACCGAGACCGCGATTCGGGTCATGAGCCGCCTGAAAGACGGGGGCATTGTTCGTTCGGTCAGGGGCAAGACAGTCATCGTCGATGAGACCAAGCTCCGGCTGCTGAGCGAAGGCCCGCCGCAGGTGTAGCACTGCGCGCAGAGCGGGGTAGGGTGGGTGAAATGAAATGGAACCCACAGCCAAAATGGGCATGAAAATGGTGGGTTTCGCTGCGCTGCACCCACCCTACCACACCTTTTCTCATATTGAAACTGAATGTTTATGATTCAAATCATGGTAAGAGGCGCGGCAGAGCTCTATCATAGTGCTTGTAAGGCAACGAAGCGCGATGTTTGCCGACCAAGGGGGTGAGTGAGATGAGTCTCCGATGTCCCGGTCAAGATTTCAGATGGCTGCGGGTGGAACTCTACAAATGCCCGAACTGCGGTACCGAAGAGGAGATCTTTTCCAACGAGACCAAGGTGAAGTGCCACGGGTGCGGCGAGTGGATCTACAAAGAGAAGCTTCCCTCATGTATCGACTGGTGCTCCGCAGCCCGGGAGTGCCTGGGGGAGGAGAGGTGGAAGCAGATGAAGGGCTGCGAGGAATCACAAACTTGACATAATCCAAATGCTGGCAAGCTCCAGATAACAAAAGGAGCGCCGGGGGATCATAACGACCGATTATGAGTTATGATAGAGATGGCTGCGGGTAGTGATCTTTCGTGGGTCCAGCCGCGGACTTTCACTAGAACTAGATCGGAGGATCGATATATGACCAGAGAATTGGAAGAGGAAATGAAGACATCCCTGGTTGAGGGCAAGCTCCCCTGCGCTGAAGCATTCAGGATAGCGAAGAAGCTCAAGGTCGCCCCGAAACAAGTGGGCGATATGGCGAACCAGATGAACATAAGGGTCTCCAGTTGCCAGTTGGGCTGTTTCCCGTGAGATCGGCGACAGAAGTTCTCTGAGTGGCAATCAGCCCGGAGATCAACAACGATAAAACGTGGCCGAGGGTGGAGGGAAGATATGCCCAGCCTATTCGAACGATTGAGCGACAAGAAGGGAAAAGACCTGAGAGTGCTGGGCGATTTCATCGCGATCTACTGCCGGGAACATCACCAGGCGGAGGCTAAGGCTCCTTTCCCCATTAAAGACGACAGGCTGCGCAGCGCTCTGGGCGATAAGAGCCTGGTACTGTGCCAGGATTGCAGCAGGCTGTTCAACCATGGCACAGCGAAGTTGCTCCTATGCCCCTATGATCCCAAGCCAAAATGTAAGGATTGTGAAACCCACTGCTACGCGCCGGGGTACAGGGAGAAGGTTCGCGAGGTTATGAAATTTTCCGGTCAGTACCTGATCAAACGCGGGCGGCTGGACCTACTGGCTCACTACCTGTTCTAGGATCGGGGGGGGTGGGATATGGATGCCACAAGAGAGGCGCTGATAAGGGAGATGGAGGCCTATTTCGGCGGAGATACGAAGAGAATCAACCACGCCCACAAGGTAACGGAATATGCCGAGGAGCTGTTGAAACGCGAGGGGGGAGACTATTCGATAGTCATCGGAGCGTCTGTGCTTCACGACATAGGCATTCACGAGGCCCAAAAGAAGTACGGCAGCACCACTGGCAAGTATCAGGAGAAAGAAGGGCCACCTATTGCGCGGGGGATCTTGACCGGATTGGGGTTTGAGCAGAGTCAAATCGAGGAAATCTGCCAGATCATAGCTCACCATCACAGCCCCGGAAAGATAGCCACCAAGAATTTCGGCATACTCTACGACGCGGATTGGCTGGTGAATTTGAGTGACGAGTATGACATCCAGGATAGAAACAAGCTGAACAATATAATTGAGAGGGTGTTTCTTACCCAGGGCGGCAAAGCTCTAGCCAGTGAGATTTATCTCCAATTACCTCGAAGCGAGGGTGTTTTTGGAGGGGATGAATGACATGGACAGGACACAGGAACCCATCTTCCCATGGTGAGACGGAAACGGTGGGTTTCGCTGCGCTTCACCCACCCTACAATTACTGGCCCAATACCTATCAAAGGTAGGTTTCGCCCCTGTTTTTATGATTCAAATCATGGTAAGCCGCGCAATCCGGCCTTATCATAGTTCTTAGGTTGGACAGCAGCATGCAATAGCGAGTCTGCCGCCAGCTAAACGGATAAGGGAGGCGTGAGATGACTACAAAGGTAATGCGAAAGATCGTCACAATCGACGAGGAGAGGTGCAACGGCTGTGGCCTCTGCGTCCCAGCCTGCGCTGAGGGGGCCCTCCAGATCATCGATGGCAAGGCAAAGCTCATCAGCGAGATATACTGCGATGGCCTTGGCGCTTGCCTCGGGGAGTGCCCTCAAGATGCCATAACCATCGAGGAAAGGGAGTCCGAGGAGTTCGACGAGGAGGCGGTGGAACAGCATCTGCACGAAGAGATGCATGCCGAAGAGCAGCTTCCCTGTGGTTGCCCATCAGCCACGGTTACCCAGTTTGAGCGGCAGGAAGTTCACTCAGGGTGTCCATCCGCAAACGTAGCTCGGTTCACTGGGGAGGAGGCAACGGAGACCGCTCCGGCGCAGGCAGCGCGTCAACCATCGACGCTGGGTCACTGGCCGGTTCAGCTCACTCTCGTTCCTCCGACGGCGCCTTTTCTACAGGGAGCCGACGTGGTGCTGGCTGCGGACTGTGTCCCGTTCGCTTACCCTGAATTTCACCGCGATTTCCTGAAGGATCATGCGCTGCTGGTGGCCTGCCCCAAACTGGATGACTTCCAGGCTCACCTCAGCAAGCTGGCCAACGTCCTGCGCCATTCAGATGTGAAGAGCCTCAGCGTGGTGCACATGGAGGTGCCCTGCTGTTCAGGGCTGGTGCATATGGCAGAGCAGGCGATAGGCGCAAGCGGCAAGGATATTCCCTTCAGCGAGGTAACGGTCGGGGTCAGGGGCAACCTGATGTCGTGAACATCACATGTAGGGGCGTCCTTCCACGGAAGGATTGAACGCCCCTCCGCAAATCCATCAGATGCGCCACATCTTTGTAACCTGAGGCACAAACCCAAAGATGGTAAGAACCGCCGCTACCGAACTAACTTCGGTCAAGCTGTTTTTCCGCCTGCTTCTAGAGGTGTAGCGTCGTGACTCCTGTCACGGCGGAGAATTCGCTGCCACAGGAGTGGCAACGCTGCCTTTGGGACAGCCCGAACCGAGCGCCCTTAGAGGGCTTGCACGATCCTCAAGAAGTCGGCGTGGGTGACCCCGTTTGAGGCTATAACAGAGCTTTCATCGGCGGTCACGGGACTCCCCTCCCAATCGCTGACCACGCCACCGGCCTCGGTCACCAGCAGTTGGCCACAGGCAAGCTCCCAGGGGTACAAGAGCAGATGGAAGTACAGGTCAAGCCGCCCAGAGGCGGTGTAGGCCATCCCCAGGGCTGCGGAGCCCATGATCCTGAAGGCGTACATCCTCGGCCACAGCCCAGCGATAAACTCCAGGAGACGTTTTCCGTTCTCATCCACGTAGCCCAGGTCCAGGCCGATGAGCGAGTCTTGAACCTTCGTTTTCCTGGAAACAGAGATAGGGTGATTGTTGAGGGTCGCCCCTTTGCCCTTCTGAGCGGCGAACAGCTCGTCGCGCAGAGGGTCGTAGACGATGCCCAGCAAGACGTCCTCGCTGCTTTTCAAGGCGATCACAGTTGAGAAAAAGGGTATGCCGAAGGAGTAGTTGTTTGTCCCATCTAAGGGGTCGAGAATCCAAGTGTAGTTTGAATCCGAGCCTGTCGGCTCGGATTCCTCGGAGATGATGTTGTGATCGGGATACTCGGTCTGAAGGAGTGATTTGAGGATGTTCTCCGCTCGCAGGTCCAGGTCCGTGACGATGTT
>QIGA01000135.1 GCA_003229915.1 Chloroflexota bacterium | reverse complement strand
CCGTCGGGGTCGCCAATATCTGAGAACTCAAGCACAATAATAGGCCATTGTTCCATCTTAAGCCATCGCAAATTGCGAAGACTCGGGGCAGGCTGAAGCAGATGCTCCAATCTACCCTGTTTTGCTGAGGTCTCGGACATCCTCCTAACCCTTGTGTTCGCCAAATCTTCTTTTCAGGGCTTGTTCCTCTTCACGCAGCACTCGCTTGAGGTCTTCTAGTTTATAGGTCTTGGTTCCGACGCCTTCCTCAGTCATATGCACCGCTTCGAGCCCGGTGTTGACTATCATCTTGGCGCAGATTATGCACGGGCCATAGATCTTGCTCATCTCCCCGCTTTTCTCACTGTACTGGCCTTTGATCCTCTCGCTGTAGATGTACAGCTCCCCACCCACGATCGTGACGCCAGCCCTCGCTGCGTTTATGATGGCGTTTTGTTCTGCGTGCACACTCCGGCACAGTTCATACCTCTCTCCAGGTGGAATCCCCAGCTCTCTCCTGAGACATCTTCCCACATCGATGCAGTGTTCCGTACCTCTCGGGGACCCCACGTAACCCGAACTGACCTCAACATCGTCCTTGACAATAATCGCGCCTATTCTCCTTCTCAAACAGGTACTTCTTTCGGCCGCGACCCTTGCCCTGTTCAGGTAGTGCTCGAATTTGTCAGGCCTTTTGCGATCCGGGCTGGCAGAGTCCATAAGCCTCCTTTTGTTTCGGGCGCCGCGCCTATTGCCCGACTTATTATGCCACTCTCAGTAGCTTGGATTATACTTGAATAGCACAGCACCCCACAAGGGCTGTTTTTGAAACAGCTTCAACATCGTGGGGCGGAGCGGTTGCCACTGTAAGCTATCGAGGTTAATATAGTAAATCACAATCGGTGATAGAGATCAACTATGCAACACAGTGATAAAGACAGTCCTCTTCTCGCGATCGTTGGTATGACTGGTTCGGGTAAATCCTCCATAGCGGGCCACCTCAAGCGGAAAGGCTGGCATACCATACGCTTCGGTGAGATAACTATGCGCGAACTCGAATCCCGGAATCTCCCCATCAATGAAGCTAACGAAAGAGCTGTCCGAGAAGAACTGAGAGCAACACACGGTATGGAAGCCTATGCCAAGCTGTCGCTCCCGACGATCAGGGAAACTCTCTCAACTGGGCCTACAGTAATTGATGGGCTATACTCCTGGGCCGAGTACAAGTTCCTCAAGCAACACCTCGGGAATCAAATGAAGGTGGTCGCCATATTCACGACTCGTTCCGTGCGTTATGCCCGGTTGTCGCAAAGACCAGACCGCCCGCTTTCGGCTGAAGAAGCCGAACAGCGTGATTTCGCGGAAATCGAGAACCTTGAAAAGGCGAGGCCGATCGCGATGGCAGACCACATGATTGTTAACGACGATTCAGAAGAGGACCTTTTTCAGGCGGTGGACAGGCTGCTGTCCACCCATATACTACTCAGGAAATGAGCCCTTCCACCTCCGCGCCTATTAGAACCCTCGGTAGCGTCGTGACTCCTGTCACGACGGATATGCGTTGCCCACTCCTGTGGCAACGCTACACTACGGTCTATCGCGCCCTCCTCACTATTAGCCATACTAACTACCTACGATAAAGATACAAGGGTAAGTGTAGTGATAACGGAGCCCACCAACCCCGAAGGCGATTGGGATAAGGGGTAGTTGACGAGAATATACTTGAACCAGATGGTGGGTTTCTCTTCGCTGCACCCACCCTACCAGTCCGAATTCGTATAGCCTACTGCCATACGCCCTTTATTGGGGCGCTACACGAAGGGCATCTGCCATCACTTAGCTTGGACCTCTCGACGCCCATGTATGCCCTCTTGACCACCAACTCATGGCAACTATGGCAGAAGGTGTCGGAGCCCTCCAATACATTGCCCAGGTAAACATGATGCAGTCCCTCACTCTTGCCTATTTCATTCGCCTTTCTCAAGGTCTCCACAGGGGTAGCGTCATGATCGCCGAATTTATAGTCCGGATGAAATCGGCTTATATGCCAGGGTATATCTTTGTCCAGTTGAGCGATGAACCCCGCTATACGGCGTAACTCCTCTTCAGAATCATTTTCACCCGGAACAACCAGCGTGGTTACCTCCACCCAGATATCGAGCTGCTTCATATACGCAATCGAATCCAAGACAGGCTGCAGGCGCGCCTTGCAATTTCTCTCGTAATAGTCCTCACTGAAGCTCTTCAAATCCACATTGGCGGCGTCCAGATATGGTTTGATCGTATCCAGAGCCTGTCTGGTCATGAAACCATTAGTCACAAAGACATTGTATAGACCGGCCTCCTTGGCCAGTTTAGCGCTGTCATAGGCGTATTCAAAGAAGATGGTTGGTTCGGTATACGTGTAGGAAATGCTCAAACACTTATGCCTCTTTGCCTCCTCCACAACCTGCTCAGGCGTCAGCTCACGCCCTGAAAGAATAGCCCCTTCCTCTCCCGAAACCTGAGAAATCTGCCAGTTCTGGCAGAAACCGCACTTGAAGTTACAACCTATGGTGGCGATGGAAAAGGATGTTGAGCCAGGCAGAAAATGATACAGAGGTTTTTTCTCGATAGGGTCGATATTGGCCGCTATCGCCTGGGCGTAGACCAAGGTATATAGCCGTCCTTCAACATTCTGTCTCACGCCGCAGACGCCAAGCCTTGAATCTGCTATCTTGCATTCATGCGCACAGAGGTAGCAGTGAACCCGGTTGTTTTCAAGTTTATCATAGAGCATAGCTTCTTTCTTCATCTCAACTGCCCCAATGACGTTCTCAGGATTTCATCCCTTCAGTTCAGGCGTGTTTTCGCCCCCATCCTTCAAGATACTGGATCACTTCTTCGTCAGTTAAATCATACCAGTTACGATAGAAGCTGGCCACAGCGAACCGATGGACACGGGCTCTCACCAGGCATGCCAGCTCATCAGCAAGTGGCTTAACAAGGTCATAGACCGAACCGGAAGCCACCGGCACGGCAACTGTGGTCTTAACCGCCCTGCGCTGCTGCACCGATCTTGGGAATATCTATCTTACCATACTTGCCCGATACAGCCATGGCACCCTCCTTTCTCTGATACTGTGACAGCTCGCCATATCAGTCGCCCTCAGCAGAAGGAACATCCCCTGCCCAAGATACGGTCTTGAGGATGAGAAAGTTATCACATTTGGAACGCAATCTATCGCAGCCTAACGTCAAATCGCTGGGATTCGCGGCAGGCGACCTAGGCAACATTTTCTTCAGGATTATGCTATTATCTTCCCAGCCGCCTTCTCCAATCTTGGCAAAGTGGGTTGTGCGCATGGCCGATGTTCTAGCCTGGTGCCAAACACCGCTCTTTTCGCTGGCAGAAGAATAGCCCACCATGAGACAAAAGTCGCTTACAACTAACGTCCCTTACCCTAGCATAAACTTTGTACAGATAGGAGATTTGCCGGACGCTGAGCTCAATCAAGACGCCGACACATCCTTGAACTTCTAAATCGCTAGTAGAGTATCCCTGTACAGATCCAGCGAGAGGATAACGTGGATTACGAGAAGAACCAGGAAGGGTTTAAAGTATGACGCATTCAAGTTCGCAGAAGCAGGCCCGTAGAATCTTGGATTGTGTAGGCCTCTACTGTCCGATGCCAATTCTAAAAACCAGGCAGGAAATAGACAAGCTCGCAATCGGCGAAATCCTGGAAGTATTAGCCGACGATCCTGCTGCTGAGGAGGACATCAAGGCCTGGGCGAAGCGTGCTGGGCAGAAGTTGCTGGAGATCCAGAAAACCGATGAAGGTATGAGATTTCTCATACTGAAAGAGAAATAAGAGAAGGAAGAATGGGAGGTAGTTATGGCTGACAAGAAGCAGATTCTCTACGTCCAGACAAGCGGAGTTGATACTCCGAAGCGCCTGTACTCGCCCTTCGTCCTGGGCATGACAGCCAAGGCGATGGATATCGACGCCACCGTCTACTTCCTCGGTCTAGGAGTAACGGTGGTAAAGAGAGGCGAGGCCGAGAAGGTCAAGGAGGGGAACTTCCCCAGCTTGAAGGAAATAATGGACCAGGCAGCAGCAGCCGGGGTCAAATTCATGATCTGTGAACAGAGTACCCAACTGCTCAATCTCGACAGGGGGGACTTCATAGACGAAGCCAAAATTGTGGGCGCTGCCACGCTCAACGACCTGGCTCTCGATGCTGACGCTACAATGTGGTTCTAGGTGAGCCAAAACATTCACCGTCTCTTTGACAATCTGGAGTGACAGGCTCTCCAGATATGCTATGAGTGTGCGCCTGACGCTGAACGAAGTGATCGCCTCCCCGCATAGACAATCCCTCCAGGAGAGGCGATCACGGTAGCTGCTGATAAGGGAAGAAGCACGGCGCACAGATGCTTCGTGCGAGCCCGCAGGCCACGAAGTCTTGGGGCCAAGCTCAACTTTCCACACTTTGACACAGCCACGGGGCTCGTTGGCTGTGGCGCACAACGAGCTTTACCCAAAAACCCTATCCAGTCTAACTGGGCGTAGGAATGACGCCGAGCTGGCGCATCATCCCGAGATCGTCCAAGTTGAACCACAATTCCTCGATCTTGCCATCAGCGAGACGCCAGAACTGAATCCCGCTTACT
>QIGA01000163.1 GCA_003229915.1 Chloroflexota bacterium | reverse complement strand
GGTGATGCCATCGGCATCGAAGTCGCCGTACACGGCGATAAGCTCATCTCCAAGCAAGGCGCGGAGGAGTCTGGTCACCGCCTTGTCGATGTCTGGAAGGAGAAGGGGATCGTGCGTCAGCCTCTCGTCGGCAGCAAGGAAGGGATCAAAGTCGGCGGGGGCTTCGATGCCTCGATTGTGGAGCAATTGAACAAGTAGCGGGGTTATATCTGCTTGTTTAGAAGAGCCAAGCTGGAGCCGCTGTGCCAGAACGTCATCGGGAAGCGGGGGGCAAATCTGCCATCTTTGCTGGCTCAAGCTTCGCTCCCGGAACCGGGAAACAGGATGGGGCACGCCAGCCGTCCGGGGGGATATTCATACTTTAGACCGAAGGTGAGGCCTATTCTCATAGAGCACGGCTCCTGTCTCCAAAATAGAGTCACTTGATTTCCAGAAGGGTGCCCGAAAACTTAGCGAAACAGGGATAGCCTGGAGCATCTGCTCCAACCTACCCATAATTCTCAGACAGGCCCTAACCTTAGCATCATATGAGTGTACACTCCTTTTGGGCACTGGTCAAACTTTGCGGCTTTCGCAAAAATAGCGATTAGAACACTGGTCAGTTGCCACATCGCAATGACACCTGAAGCTCTGATTTTTGAAGCCAATCGCTATTTCGGGGGCTGCTACCTCGAAACGTGGGGCAAATAAACAAGGCGGGCATTGCCCGCCTTGTTTATTTGTTTACCAAAATAGGGGCACAGCGTATCTTGCCCCGACACGCCGTACCCTGACTACACCTCCCGGAATTCGCCCTCCACTGTGCCTTCATCGCTCTTGCCCGGTTCCTCTGCAGCGGCTCCCTCATCACCCGGAGGTGGTGGAGCATCTGTCTGCCCGTAGACGGCTGCACCTACTTTCTGCATTGCTTCAGATAGTTCCTGAGCAGCGCGATTGAGTTGCTCTATATCGCTCCCGGATAGGGCGGATTTCACCGCCGCTATCTTGCCATCGATCTCCTCCTTCAAGTCAGAGGGGATCTTATCTCCGTGCTCTCTCAGTGTTCGCTCCGCTGTGTAGGCCAGGTTATCAGCTATATTGCGAGCTTCAATCTCCTCACGTCTCTTCGCATCTTCAGCAGCGTGCATCTCGGCCTCACGCTGCAGCCCTTCGACCTCTTCCTTGTTTAACCCGCTGGAAGCGGTAATCGTGATTTTCTGCTCTCTGCCAGTGCCCTTATCATGGGCTTTGACACTGATAATGCCATTGGCGTCGATATCGAAAGTAACCTCGATCTGAGGTATCCCCCGGGGCGCTGGGAGGATACCATCGAGCATGAAGCGTCCCAGAGTCCTATTATCAGCGACCATGGGGCGCTCTCCCTGAAGCACGTGGATCTCCACGCTGGGCTGGTTATCGGCAGCGGTGCTGAAGACCTGGCTCTTCGATGTGGGGATGGTCGTGTTGCGGGAGATAAGAGAAGTCATCACGCTCCCCAGGGTTTCGATGCCTAAAGTGAGAGGGGTGACATCGAGCAGGAGTACGTCCTTGACATCGCCCTTAAGCACACCTGCCTGAATCGCTGCCCCGATACCAACTACCTCATCGGGGTTGACGCCCTTATGCGGCTCCTTGCCGAAAAGCCCCTTGACCTTGTCCTGTACCAAAGGCATTCTGGTCTGGCCGCCTACGAGGACAACCTCATCGATCTGGCTGGCGGTTATGCCGGCGTCAGACAGTGCTTGATTGCACGGTTCAACGGTCTTTTCCACAAGGTCCATCACCAATTGCTCCAGCTTGGCCCTGGTCAGGGTAATATTCAGATGTTTGGGGCCTGAGGCGTCAGCGGTGATGAAGGGAAGGTTTATATCGGTCTGCATCACGGTGGAGAGCTCGCACTTGGCCTTCTCCGCAGCCTCTTTAAGTCGCTGCAGCGCCATCTTGTCCTGCCTGAGATCGATTCCCTGGTCCCGCTTGTATTCATCGCACAGCCAATCTATTATGCGCTGGTCGAAATCGTCGCCGCCCAGGTGGGTATTGCCATTGGTTGATTTAACCTGGAACGTCCCCTCGCCCAACTCCAAGATCGAGACATCGAAGGTGCCCCCGCCCAAGTCGTAGACGGCGATGGTCTCGTCCTTTTTCTTGTCCAGGCCGTAGGCTAAGGAAGCAGCGGTGGGCTCATTGACAATGCGCAGAACCTCCAGTCCAGCGATCTTCCCGGCATCCTTGGTCGCTTGCCGCTGGCTATCGCTGAAGTAGGCGGGAACGGTTATGACTGCCTCGGTGACCGTTTCCCCGAGATAGGCCTCCGCATCTGCCTTTAGCTTCTGCAGGACCATCGCCGATACCTCAGGCGGGCTGTATTCCCGGTCTCCCATCTTGACCTTTACGTCGCCGTTAGGGGCCTCGGTCAGCTTGAAGGGCACAAATTTCAGGTCCTCTTGTATCGTAGCCTCATTATACTTCCGTCCCATGAACCTCTTGATACTGAAGATGGTGTTCTCCGGGTTGGTAACCGCCTGCCGCTTGGCGACTTGCCCCATCATCCGCTCGCCAGTTTTGCTGATCGCTACCACAGAAGGGACCACCCGTCCTCCTTCCTGGCTTGGGATCACCACTGGCTCTCCTGCCTCCATGACGGCGACGCAACTGTTTGTCGTGCCCAGATCGATACCAATTACCTTTCCCATATCCAACCTCCGTGGAGTTACTTAGGTTTATTCTCGGCCCTCAATGGATTCAGGCCTCTCTGCCTCTTTCCCAACCTTGACCATAGAAGGGCGAAGCAAGCGATCGCGAAGCTTATAGCCCCTTTGTACCTCTTCGCAAACCTTCCCCTCCTCTCCCTCTACGCACATCACTGCCTCATGGAGGTTGGGGTCGAACTCCTTGCCCTCAGCCTCGATCTCAGAAAGGCCATGATCCTCGAGAACCGTTTTTAGTTTACGATAGATGAGCTTGATCCCCTCAACCAGAGTGGGGCCATCGAATTCGTCAATAGCGTTCTCCAGGGCTCGTTCGAGGTCATCCACAACGGGAAGCAAGTCCCTGGTGAGATTGGCATTGGCGAAACTAGCCATCTCGGCTCGCTCCTGCTCGTTGCGCCTCTTGTAGTTAATGAAATCAGCCTCCGCCCGCTGCCAGTTGATCAGATACCTCTCCGCGTTCTCCTTTGCCTCCTCAAGCTCTTTCTTGACCGATTCTATGTCCTCCGCCGCCGCAACCTCCCCAACCTCGTTCCCTTCAATGTCCTCCCCACCTTGAGAAAAGTTCTTCTTGCTGACCAAGATATATCCCCCCTCTCCAATTACCGAGCAGCGGCCACTTAAACACCTACCTGTAGACCTCGTTTACCATCTCGCTCATCAGCGAGGATAGAAAGCAAACAGTAGGGATAGCGCGATTGTACTGCATTCGTGTTGGCCCCATCACACCCAGGGCTCCCCCAACCTCTCCAGGAATCCCGTATCTGGTGATGATCACGCTACAGTCCTGCATTACGTCCTGCTTGTTCTCCCTTCCAATGGTCACCTGCACCCCTTCTCCAGTCAATACCTGTGGCAGGAGTGACTTGAGAAGGCTCTTCTGCTCGAAAACCTCGACAATTTGCGCCAGCCTGCCGCTTGAGGCAAACTCGGGCTGGCTGAGTATGTGGCGCAGGCCATCAACGCAGGGCTCTTCGTACACCTCTTCTTCCTCACTCTGCATTATCGGCACCACCGCTTGCACCACCTGGTTCTCCAGTGAAGAAAGCGCCAGTCCCTTGGTGGATATCTCTGAACTGGTCAACCCACCGAAGGCAGTGGTAAGCCTCTTGGCAGCAGTGCTAAGTTCCTCTTGAGATGAGGCCTCCTCCAAGGTTAACACCTGCTGCCTTAGCTTGGCTTCCCTAAGCACCAGGACGAGAAGGGCCAGGAAATCCTGCAGGGAGACAAGCTCCAGGTGCTTGAAACGGGACTCGAAGGGCTTGGGTAGAGTGACTATAGCTACATTGCGAAGCATGCGGGACAATATGGCGGCAGCGAGGCGTGTCCATTGCTCGATCTCGCCTCCCACCTGATGAAACTGGTGTCGGATGAGCCGCTGTTCGACCAAAGATAGTCGAATATCGCCCATTAGTGACTCTATGTAGTGGCGATATCCTTTGTCCGTGGGGGTGCGCCCCGCGGAGGTGTGAGGTTGAGTCAGATAACCCTCTTCCTCTAGCTCCATCATCTCATTGCGGATTGTAGCCGGGCTCACCTCCAGCCCCCTGCGAGCAACCACGTCCGAACTCACAGGCAAACCGGTTGAGATGTACTCACCGACAACGATCTTGAGGATTCGTTCTCTTCTCTGAGTGAGCATTTGCCTCACCTCCGGCATTAGCACTCTTGGGCTGAGAGTGCCAATGCACATAATTCACTCTATCACCTGACGCTCAGTTTTGTCAAGACGCCCAGCAGCCCCCGAAATAGCGATTGGCTTCAAAAATCAGAGTTTGGGGTGTCATTGTGAGCCCTTCGCCTTGTGTCATAGCGAACTCTTTTCTGTCATTGCGAGCGCAGCGAAGCAATCTCATGGGCTCAGGACAAGCTCCGCGAAGCAATCCCAAGCGAAGCAATCCCAACACAAATACACTCAAGATTGCTTCGGCACCCCGTGCCTCGCAATGACATTGAGATGTAGCAACTGACTGGTGTTCTGATCGCTATTTTTGGGTGGGGTTTGGCGTTTGCATTGTTTTCTTGTTCGGCGTAAGCTGGATGAGTAGTAAGACCCCAACGAAGCTTAGATCAAAGTGATCCGTTCACGACGCTGTTATTCTGAGCCGAAGCCCTGAATGAAGCGAAGGGGCAGAAGCCATCGCCCTGTACTATAACGCCCCGGGATTGCTTCGTCGCTGCCGCTCTTCGCAATGACATGCATATATGTTGTGCCTGGTGCTGTTATCCTAAGCGAGGGGCTCAGGTTGACATAGAGATGGCTTAAGCATTTATAATCAAAGAGACGGAGGAATTAACCGAGATGGAGATTGTCTGGCTGGGTCATTCGTGCTTCAGGATTAGGGGCAAGGAAGCCACAATCGTTACCGACCCCTTTGACAAGACCTTGGGCTACCCTGTGAAGAAGCCGACGGCTAGCATTGTCACTGTGAGTCATCAACATCCGCAGCACAGCTTTGTGGAAGGTGTCGCAGGGAGTCCTAGAGTTGTGAGCAGGCCGGGCGAATACGAAATCGCCAACGTTTTCATAAATGGTATCGCTACCTTTCACGATGCTGACAGGGGAGAGCAGCGAGGCAAGAACACCGCTTACCTCATGCAGATCGAGGATGTGAGCATCTGCCACCTTGGTGACCTGGGACATGTGCCGACGGCGGAGCAGATCGAGCAGATGAGCGATGCTGATATCCTGATGATACCTGTGGGAGGGGGAGCTACCATAGACGCAGCGGCTGCAGCCGAAACCATAAGCCTGCTTCAACCGAAGCTGGTGATGCCGATGCACTTCAAGACCGAGGTGGTCAAGATGGATCTGGCACCCTTGGAACCTTTCCTCAAGGAGATGGGAGTGAAGGAGGTTGTCTCTCAGCCAAAGCTTACTGTTAGTAAGTCAAGCCTGCCTGCAGAGACAAACGTGATAGTGCTCGACTGCCACTAGTGTGGTGTCTCTAACACTCCGTTAGCTCGTCGAACCTTTGAAAAAATGGTTAGCGCCGTAGTCATCTGGATAAGGAGTTTAGAGCCAGTGTCATTGACCGAATAACGATATTTAG
>QIGA01000013.1 GCA_003229915.1 Chloroflexota bacterium | reverse complement strand
GAAGCCCTCGTTAATCCCTCTGGGAGTGATAAAGAGTGAGCGTGCCGAAGAGAAGAGGCCTGCCCAGGGGTTCCCTGGACAGGCCTCTTCTTATCTGCTGCGCTCTCTGCTTTCAAAGGCCGATGATCAGCACGCTGACAGTGTTGCTGATCGGGATACCACCCAGGTTGTGGGTCAGTCCCAACTTGGGGTCCTTTAGCTGCCGCTTGTCCGCCCTGCCCTGAAGCTGGAGGTACATTTCATACAGCATCCTCACTCCGCTGGCTCCGATCGGATGTCCGAAAGATTTCAGGCCGCCGTCTGGCTGTACCGGCAGCCCTCCGGTGAGATCGAAGAATCCTGACTCGATATCCTCTTTAACTTTACCTCTGGGGCTGAACCGAAGGTCCTCGCAGGTAACGGCCTCGGTGATGCTGAAGCAGTCGTGAAGCTCGGCCATGCTTATCTCATCGCGGGGGTTCGTTATGCCCGCCTCAGCAAAGGCCGCTTCGCCGGCGCGAACGGTCGCCTTGACCTGAGTGAAATCGTAGTCAGCCCTGAGTTCGCCTTCGCTGGGACACACGGAGATCTGCAGCGCCTTGACATAAACGGGGTCGGGCCTGTAATCCTTGGCCTTGTCGGCGGGAACGACAATGGCCGCTGCCGCTCCGTCGCTTACACCGCAGCAGTCGAAGAGCCCCAGGGGCCAAGCCACTATCGGCGCGTTCATCACCTGCTCAATGGTCACCTCTCTTTTCAAGTGCGCCTTGGGATTCAGGGTGCCGTTGTGGTGGCTCTTCACCGAGACCGAGCCTATCATTCTCTTGCCCTCTTCTGGGCTCAGGCCGTACTTAGAGAAGTACGTGGTGGCCATCAAGGCAAACATCCCTGGTGCGGTTCGATCGGGGTATCTGTTGCTGGGGAGTGACTGTTGATCGGGGAGTCCGCTCCAGCCCGAATCCTTCAATTTCTCGAAGCCGACAGCCAGACACAGGTCATAAGCACCTGAGGCTACAGCGTAGCAGGCGTTTCTGAACGCGTCCGACCCTGAAGCGCAAGCGTTTTCCACCCTCGTGACAGGGATATACTGCAGCTTTAGAGGATCGGCCAAGCAGCGTCCGTCGAAGCCTGATACCCATGTTCCTGCCCAGGCTGCCTCTATGTCTTTAGTCTCTATCTTCGCGTCTTCGATAGCCTCCTTAGTGGCTTCAAAGATCAGGTCACTCTGGTGCTTGTCCCAATGCTCGCCGAACTTGGTGCAGCCCATGCCTATGATAGCAACTTTGTCTCTAATACCTTTGATACTCCCCATTTGCCCTCCTTAGGCCTATGTTCTATTTGTCATTGAGCGCCCTTCGCCCCGTGTCATTGAGAGCGCAGCGAAGCAATCTCACCGACTTTGCCATGCCCCACCTATGGATTGCTTCGTCGCTGCCGCTCCTCGCAATGGCAGACGAAAATGAACGTCTAACACCTTATCGGTGTACACTTCCACCAATAGTTGTGAATACCCTCAAAATAGTGAACCTTCCTGAAGGCCATCTCCACTGGCATGCCAGTCTTCACTTCCTGGGGATCGCGGTCGACCATGTTGCAAACGATCCTTCCCCCTTCTTCGAAATCAACGGCCGCGATAGTGGTGGGCGGATCGATGCTGGCGGCCAGATTATCGTGAGAGAAGGAACTGATCGTGGCCTTTTTGTCGGCGAAGTTGTAAGGCTCAAAGTTGTCCGCGGCCTGGCAGATAACGCAAACCCTCTGGCGGGGGTACTGGGGGGTTCCGCAGTTCTTGCACTTAACTCCGTGCAGAGCAAGCCCCCAGTCCATATCCCTCCACAGCGCGGGGACCGATATGTGATTGATTGGAGGACGTGAGGGTGACGCGGTGTCCATCAGTCCACGCCACTGCACGTACTTCAGGTAGTTGGGCATCATCCTCTTCGATTCCAGGTGGCGCTTTATCCCCCTTCGATCTCTTATCTTTTCGATCTCCTCAGTCACTGTCAAAATGAAAACATCACAACCGTCGCCGTAGCCGACGCACATGAGCTTGTCGCCGGCCTTCGCATCCTCCAGGGCTGCGACCAGCATCATCAGAGGCAGAGCGGACCCTGTATTACCAACAGTCATGTACAGAGGATCCTGGATCTGGGCCATAGGATCAAAGCCCATCTTTCCGGCCGCCATGCCGAGCAGCCTGGGGTCGGGGGCGTAGATGGCGGCTTTGGCGATGTCAGCCGTGGCCAGATTGTACTTCTGCAGGGCTACCGCTACTGTCGAGGGTACCACGCGCAGGTATCCCGCTCCCCGCGCGAAGCGCTCCTCCCAGAAGCGGACGAAGGTGTCTTCGTCTGAACGCCACTGATCGTGGAATTCCTGGAAGATGGAGACGCTGCCCTCTATGGTAACGGCGACCCCTGACTTTGCCACCAAAAGAGCGGCTGCCCCGTCGCCGAAAGACATCTCCTTATCCCCGTTGGGCGCTCCCATCCTGGTCTCCGCACAGGTAATCAGGACGCCCTGAGCCGACCCTGCTTCTACAGCATCCACGGCTGCCCTCAGGGCATTGGTCCCCGATCTCAGCGAGCCGGCGAAGTCCATGGTTAGCGTCTCTTTGTTCAGACCCAGTGCGCCGGCCACAACAGATGCCGCCTGCTTTTCTTTATAGGGAGAGGTCGTCGAAGCGAAGTGCAGGCGGTCGATCTTCTGGGGATCGACACCGGTCATACAGTCCCTGGCGGCGGCTACGGCCATGGTTATGCTATCTTCGTCGTAGCCGGCAACGGCCTTCTCGCCGGGGATGGGCATCATACTATCCCATGCCTTCTGTATCTCGGGGCGGCTCAGCCTATGCAGCGGTATATAGGCACCATATGATGCAATTCCTGCCATTTGCCCTCCTTTGCGCAACTTTCAGCATTCATTATAGCAGCCTCGCTGCTCATCGACAATCCCGATACTCAGGGGTTAGCGTAATCGGTGCGCACCGGATAGGAGACTGTCTGCAAATTATGGGGAGGTTGGAGCGGATGCTCCAGGCTACCCCTGTTTTGCTGAGTTTTCGGACACGCTACCAGGTTGCCGGACAGGGGACTAACTGGAAAGCCTGAGGGTGATTCTGCATGGGGATGCCGTGCCCCTGGCTTGCGTAGCTGGCGCTGGAGTGCGCCGAGCTTGGCACGCAGCTCAGTCTACTTTGCCAGAAATCGGCTTAGAGCCTCCTGCGGACGAGGTAGGAGGCGAGGAACTTCCTGTCTATGTTGGGTGTCCGGTACAACTGGAAGACCATCGCGTCTCGGTACATCAGTTCCAAGGGCCAGCCTTCTTCTCTCTCGATAGCGCGGGCCCCCATGAGCTCAATAGCCTTGCGGCAGGCATCGATAGCTGCCGGGGCGGCGAACTTGAAGGCGAGAATCGACCACTTGCCCTGTTTGGCCTCCTCGTTTCCCTCGTCCCAGAGCTTGTTGGCTTTGGCGGTGATAGCGCGGGCGGCCTCAGCGTTGACCCACATATCGGCAATGGGGAAATGGACACCCTGGTACTCGATGAGGGGATGGTCCCATCGTATTGTGGTTGTGGTGTAATCCAGGGCCTGTTTTATGGCGGCTTCCGAGACTCCCACAGCCTGAAACGCTTGATTGCCCATGTGCTTGTTCATTCCCTCTACTATAGCGTACAGGCCTTTGCCCTCGGGAGCTGCCAGGTATTTCTTGTGTACCCTCAGGTCTTTCAGCAGTAGTTCATAGCGCGCGCAGCCCCACCTTGCTCCTGTCAGGTCTCCCTCGCGGCCGCGGATAATGCCGTCTGCGTCATCGTTGACGATAAACAGGCTGAGCCCGCTTGTGCGCTTGGTGGTGTCCGTTTTCATTAACGCCAGATGCCACTGAAGGCCGACAGGCCCCGGGCTGCACATAGCCATCCACCACTTGGGGCCGTTAAGAACATAAGTATCTCCCTCGAGGACGGCGCTGCCACGCATCCCGCCCATATCGACGCCCGACTCCGGATCGGTGGCCCAAATGGTGCAGAATCCACCCTCCAACGTTCGCTTGAAATACTCCCGTTTGGTATCCTCGTCTGGAGTCCAGTGTTGGAGGATGTGGCACCAGGGCTCGCCATAGGCGAGGGCATCATCCATCCCTTTGGTAAAAGCGATTTTAGTGACCTCAGCCGACATCAGCCCGCACTGGTAAAGACTCCACCCAGGCCCTCCGTACTCCTTGGGTATTATCCTGCCGTAGAAGCCAGCATCTATTATCGACTTGTGCATACCATAGTAGACGTCTGACATCTCCGTCATTGCCAGAACGCCGCCAAGGCGGTCCAGTTGCCGACGGTTGGGCAACCACCACTCTTCGATTATGTCCCTTGCCTGTTCCAGCTTTCGGTACATCTCCGGCGTCCACTCCTCGGGGTGGTCGGCCGGGTCATAGATATTGGGCTTCATCACGTCCATGTGGTTCTGCCTCCCTGGCGTATGGTTAGGGTAGGAATCTTTCTATGTTGGCTGCTGTGCTGTAATGATATTAGGTGCGCTGCTCGCTGGCGTCAAGCACATAGCGAATGCCAGCTCGACTTCGGCTTTGTCAAGCTTCCTTATGCTGGTAGGGTGGGTGCAGCGCAGCGAAACCCACCAGCCTGTCTATATCCGTGCCTATTTTAGACCCCTCGGCAGCGTCGTGGCTCCTGCCACGACGGAATATTCGT
>QIGA01000226.1 GCA_003229915.1 Chloroflexota bacterium | reverse complement strand
TCTTCTCGTCGCTCGGCATCGTCCTCCTTAGTAACATTTTTAGTTGAGTGAACCATGCCCACTCGGTAACATTTTAGATGAGTGAATACGGGTTCTTTACTATCAGCCGTGGTTTATGTATACTTCGGTATACTCTTGTCTTGTTTCAAGAAGGAGCTTCGGGATGAAAGCTTTGATACTGGCCGGCGGCTCGGGGACAAGGCTCAAGCCGATCACTCATACTATACCCAAGCAACTTTTGCCTGTGGCCAACAAGCCTATTCTCTTCTACGTCCTCGATCAAATCCGAGAGGCGGGGATCACGGATGTCGGAATTATCATCTCGCCTGAAACTGGCTCCTACATCAAGGAGGCTCTTGGCGATGGCTCGCGATGGGGCAGCAGGATTACCTATGTTCCGCAGTCCGAGCCTCGTGGCTTGGCGCATGCCGTAAGAACGGCACTGGACTTTCTGGGGGACTCGCCCTTTCTTATGTTCCTCGGCGACAACTTGGTTGAAGGCGGTGTCAAGAGCTTTGTTCAGGAATTCGACAATCACTCGCCCGACGCTTTGGTTCTTCTCAAGGAGGTCCCAGATCCTCGCCTTTTCGGAGTGGCTGAGCTCAACGGTAAGGGCAAGGTGATTCACCTTGTGGAGAAACCGAAAGAGCCCAAAACGAACCTTGCCCTTGTGGGGGTTTATCTCTTCACCACTGAAATCCACCGTGCGATAGATCGGATCAAGCCGTCCGGGCGCGGTGAGCTGGAGATAACCGATGCTATTCAAAAGCTTCTTGATATGGGCAAGGATATCGACAGCCACATTCTCGCGGGATGGTGGCTGGATACGGGAAAGAAAGACGACCTGCTGGAAGCGAACCGAGTTGTTCTCGATAGTCTACTCAAACGTGATGTGAAGGGGGAAATCGACTCCACGAGCAAAATCGTGGGCAGGGTGGAGGTGAAGGAAGGTGCCAGAGTGGAGAACAGCACTGTTCGAGGGCCAGTGTCCATTGCCGAGGGGTGTCGCATCAGGAATTCCTTTATTGGCCCCTTCACCAGCATCGGGGTGGGTGCTACGGTGGAGGATTCATCTGTGGGGCATTCGGTTATTCTGGAGAACAGCAGCATTTGCGGAATTGAGCGGCTTGAGGATAGTCTCATCGGCACCCGTGTTGAGTTGAAGAAGGCTGACGAAAGGTTCAAAGCAGTGAAACTCTTTGTGGGTTGTGACTCCAGTCTGGAATTGTAGGAGGAGGCTGAGATGGAATACATAGCGGGTGTCAGGGTGCGAAAGCTGCGCCTCGTCCCCGATGATCGTGGTTGGCTTATGGAGCTGCTGCGCTCGGACTGGGAGGAATTCGAGCAATTCGGCCAGGGCTATGCGACTACATGCTATCCCGGTGTGATCAAAGCCTGGCATTACCACAAGCTTCAGACTGACCACTTCACCTGCGTCAGCGGGTTAGCCAAGCTTGCCCTGTATGATCCTCGCGACGACTCACCAACAAAGGGCATGGTGAATGAATTCTACCTGGGAACCCTGAATCCTATCCTGGTAAAGATCCCCAGTCATGTCTATCATGGCTTCACCGCCGTCGGCAATGAGATGGCAATGATCGTTAATTTCCCCACGACGCTCTACAACTACGAAACGCCTGACGAATATCGCACCCCCTACGATGATCCTGACATCCCGTACACATGGGAGGTGATGATGGGATGAAGACTCTGGTGACTGGCGCCGGGGGGATGCTGGCAAACGACCTTGTTACCTGTCTCTCAGAGAGCGGTTACGAGGTCCTGGCACTGCCCCATGAGAAGCTCGACAAGACCGATCTCGGAGCGATCAGAGCTACTGCGGATGGCTTTGAGCCAGAGCTTATTATCAACTGTGCCGCTTATAACAAAGTGGACGAAGCGGAATCAGAGGAGCACCAGGCGCTCATGGTGAATAGCTTTGGGGTTCAGAACCTCTGCCTCGTCTGCCAGGAAAGGGATATCCCTTTAGTGCATTTCAGCACCGACTATGTATTCGATGGCACCAAAGAGGCCCCTTACACCATCTATGATGAGCCTAACCCTTTGGGCGCCTACGGACGCTCCAAACTCCTGGGCGAGAGGTACGTACTGTGGCTTCTTAACAAGTTCTATCTGATTCGCACCACCTGGCTGTTTGGAACGCATGGCAGAAACTTCATCGATACTATGCTGGAGATCGGTCAAAGACAGAAGAAGATATCTGTGGTAAACGATCAAAGGGGATGCCCCACGTGGACCCGACACCTTGCGGAGGCGGTTGTCGATCTCATTGAAACAGGGCGGTATGGGGTCTACCACATAACCAACTCCGAACCCACCACCTGGTTCAACTTCGCCCAGGAGATATTCCGCCTCTCAGGTATGGACATAGAGCTGGTTCCTGTGACCTCAGATCAATTTCCCACACCGGCCAAAAGGCCCCTGAACAGTGTTCTTGACCCCTTCCCCCTCCCGCAACTTCTGGGGAGGGAAATGCCTACCTGGAGAGAAGGCCTCAGAGAGTACTTGCGGCAGAGAAGCAAGACAAAGAAGTAATCATTCATGCTGATTGCCATTGACACCACCGAGAATGAAAAAGGCAGGTTCGTGAATGCTTGAGACAAGCTGTGGTTTCGCTGCGCTACATACGTCATACCAATCGAAATTCATTGGGGTAGGTTGGCCGACGTCGGCCAACCTACCCACTATAAACCGTCAACATTTATTTTCGTGACAATCCATCATGCCCATTTACATGGGTGCCACGAAGGATGAAAACGTGTTGTTGGAGCAGCTGGCATTTAAGGCTCCGTTCGTGGTGAGCCAGTCGAACCATGAACGGCCCTTCGACGGGCTCAGCGTGAACGGATTAAACTCTATTTTCGAAGTAATTCAAGGATAGACGAGGATGAAACTGCTCGTAACTGGGGGCGCCGGCTTTATCGGCTCTAACTTCGTTCATTACATCAGGGAGGAACATCCCGACTACGAGGTAGTGAACCTTGATGCCCTTACCTATGCTGGCAGGCTGGAGAATCTCGAAGGCGTAATGGACAATCCCAGGCACAGGTTTGTCCAGGGAAGGATCGAGGACGGCGAGCTTGTGGGCGAGTTGATGGAGGGCATCGATGTCGTGATAAACTTCGCTGCCGAGTCCCATGTCGATAGAAGCATAGTTGAGCCGCAGGTGTTCATCGTGACCAATGTCCTGGGGACTCAGGTTCTGCTGGATGCGGCGCTGAAGTACAAGGTGGGGCTTTTCTTCCAGATCTCCACGGATGAAGTCTACGGCGCGCTCGATCTTCATTCAACGGAGCGGTTCACCGAAGATTCTCCCCTCCGCCCCAACTCGCCTTACGCTGCCAGTAAGACATCTGCCGATCTTCTCGTTCGGGCCTATCATCGAACTTTCGGGCTGCCCATATTGATCTCGCGCTGCAGCAACAACTATGGGCCGCGGCAGCATCCAGAGAAGTTCCTGCCCACGGTCATCCTGAACGCTTTGCACGATAGACCCGTTCCTATCTACGGTGATGGGCTTTATGTACGTGACTGGATACATGTCCTTGACCACTGTCAGGCCATAGACCTCATCATGAACAAAGGGAAAATGGGTGAAGTCTACAACATCGGTACCGACAATGAATGGGCCAACATAGAGCTTGCGCGGAAGGTCCTGCAAATCTTGGGCAAGCCCGAAGATTTGCTCCGGTCTGTGACCGACCGCCCCGGGCATGACAGGCGCTATGCTTTGGTCGGCGATAAGCTGAAGCGTGAATTGGATTGGAAACCCTCTATCTCCTTCGACCACGGCCTCGCGGAAACTGTTCGCTGGTATTCCGAGACCGGCAAGTGACTCCTTAGTCGCTGCTTGTAGGACAGCTATAGAGAGAGGCCGCTCTGCTACCCGAGTCCGCGCGTTTTCTTCAACTTGTCGGTTAGCATTGGCACTACCTCGAACAGGTCCCCCACGATTCCGTAGGTGGCCACTTCGAAGATAGGCGCGTTGGGGTCTTCGTTGATGGCGACTATGACCTCGGCTGTCTGCATGCCGGCGAGGTGCTGGACAGCCCCGGAGATTCCACAGGCGACGTAGAGCTTAGGGCAAACGGTCTTTCCGGTCTGACCAACCTGATGGGGATAGGGCATCCAACCATCATCTACGGGGGGGCGTGATGAGCCCAACGCTGCCCCCAGGGCATCGGCCAGTTCCTCTATGATATGGAAGTTCTCCGGGTTCCCCAGCCCGCGGCCACCGGAGACAATGATCTCAGCTTCATCGATTTTGACTCTTTCCGACAGGTCCTCAACGAAGCTGAGCAGCTTGGTCCTGGAGGTGACGTATTCTCTGTCGAAGTCCACCCTTATTATCTCTCCTTGCCGCCGCTCGTCTGGGGTCCCTTTCTTGAACACATGGGGGCGGACAGTGGCCATCTGGGGCCTTCTCGCCTGACAGGTGATGGTGGCCATGACGTTGCCGCCGAAGGTGGGGCGCGTCTGCAGCAGCAGCCTGCTCTCGGGGTCGATGTCGAGGCCGGTGCAGTCGGCGGTGAGCCCGGTATAGACTATGGAGGCCACCCTGGGGATGAATGAACGTCCCATAGCGGTGGCACCCGCGAGAAGTATCTCTGGCTTGTGCTCGCGGATCAAGTCGACCAGCGCCGCGGTGTAATAGTCCTCCTGGTGGTCTGCCAGCGC
>QIGA01000233.1 GCA_003229915.1 Chloroflexota bacterium | reverse complement strand
GAGTAGGGTGGGTGCAGCGTAGCGAAACCCACCGTTCAGTTGTGCATTTGGGGTGGTGGGTTCCATTTCATTCCACCCACCCTACGATGCTGTGGGGTGGGTGGGGAAACTGGCATGATTGCTTCGCTGCGCTCACAATGACAAAAGGCGAGATGCTCGCAGTGACACCTGAAACTCTGTTTTTTTAAGCTAATCGCTATTTCAGGGGAGTCGCCATTTGCTTGCGTTTCGGCAGAATTTGTAGTATGGTTGCTGCTAGGTAAATATTGAACCGCTGGGGGGGCTCAGAGGCTGAGAGGTGGCGAGGCCACCAACCCTTAGAACCTGATCTCGGTAATTCGAGTGTAGGGAAGCGAGCACTTTAGACAGAAGTAGCCGCGAACCTAGGTTCGCGGCCTTTCGTTCTTAGGGGGAATGGGAGTGACACAGTTAGAACTGGCTCGAGATGGCACTCTGTCGGCAGCGATGAGGGCTGTTGCCGAGGAGGAGGGCCTCGACCCGGAACAGGTGCGTTCGGGAGTGGCCGATGGCTCGATCGTCATCCCGGCCAACATAAACCACAAGGGAGTAGAGCCTTGTGGAATAGGAACAGGACTGCGCACCAAGGTCAACGCCAACATCGGCACCTCCTCAGACCATGGCGATGCCAATACCGAGCTGGAGAAACTGCAAGCGGCGGCTTCGGCCCAGGCAGACACAGTGATGGACCTGAGCACGGGCGGGGATATCACTGCCATTAGGCGTGCCATCATCGCCTCGACTTCCCTCCCCTTGGGCACTGTCCCCCTCTACCAGGCAGGGATCAAGGCCATCGATAGGTGGGGATCGATTGTGGCAATGCCAGTCGACCATCTCTTCGCCGCAATCCAGGAGCAAGCCGAAGACGGGGTCGATTTCATGACAGTCCACTGCGGCGTAACTCAAAAGGCTGTGAGCCGTCTGAGGCAATCGCCCAGGGTGACAGATGTGGTCTCCCGCGGCGGTGCCTTCCTCATCGGCTGGATGCTGCACAACGATCAGGAGAACCCTCTATATGAGCACTACGACCGCTTACTGGATATCGCCCGTAGATACGACGTAACGCTCAGCTTGGGCGATGGGCTCCGTCCCGGGAGCCTGTCGGACGCCTCAGACCGCCCCCAGATAGAGGAATTGTTGACCATTGGCGAATTGGTAGAACGAAGCCGGGAAGCTGGCGTACAGGTGATGGTCGAGGGGCCAGGACACATGCCCCTGGATCAGATCGCAACCAACGTGCAACTGGAGAAGCTAGTCTGCAAGGGAGCGCCTTTCTACGTGCTGGGCCCCCTAGTGACTGATGTCGGTGCCGGCTATGACCATATCAGCGCTGCAATCGGCGGGGCCATCGCTGCCGCATACGGCGCGGACTACCTGTGCTATGTTACTCCTTCGGAGCATCTGTCTCTCCCCGAACCGAAGGACGTGAGAGAAGGTGTTATCGCTACCCGCCTCGCTGCTCACGCCGGAGACATCGTAAAAGGAGTGAAGGGCGCTCGGGATTGGGATCTGAAGATGTCCATCGCCCGCAAGAATCTCGACTGGCAAGAACAACTCAGGCTGGCCCTTGATTCGACCAGGGCAACGGAAAGTCGCGCCCAGCACGATACCTCAGGGTCCGGCTGCAGCATGTGCGGCCAATACTGTGCCATGGAGCTAGTCGCGGAATATCTTGGCACCCGCCCAGTGCAGTGCTAGTCTTGCTAAAATAAAGAGGAGGATCAAAAATGCCACTGTTTCATCCTGTAACAGAAAGCGATGTCACCAGGGCTATCGTTGGTGGCTTTCTCCGCCAGTTCGAGCAGTACGTCGAGAGCGATGTCATCATCGTTGGTGGTGGGCCCAGCGGGTTGATGGCGGGGAAGGAACTAGCCAAGAAAGGGCTCAAGGTGCTTATAGTAGAGAGGAACAACTATCTTGGGGGAGGCTTCTGGATCGGGGGCTATCTGATGAACAAGGTTACCCTGAGGGCACCGTCTCAGGAGATCCTGCAGGAACTGGGAGTGCCCCATGAGGAAGCGGTCGCGGGGTTATACACCGCTGACGGACCACACGCCTGTTCCAAGCTGATCGCCGCTGCCTGTGATGCCGGAGTCAAGTTCGCCAACATGACCATCTTCGATGACATTGTCCTCAGGGAGGGCAATCGTATTGGCGGGGTGGTGATCAACTGGACGCCGATCGCAGCCCTGCCCAGAGAGATCACCTGTGTCGACCCTGTGGCACTGGAATCGAGGGTGATTATCGATGCCACCGGGCACGATGCCTGCGTCTGCAAGAAGCTGGAAGAGCGAGGACTGATCCGAACAGTGGGCTACGGGGCGATGTGGGTGGAGAGATCGGAGGACCTCGTGGTGGAGCACACAGGAGAAGTCCATCCCGGTCTCATCGTCACCGGCATGGCCGTGAGCACGGTCTACGGCCTACCGCGCATGGGGCCCACTTTCGGCGGCATGCTACTCTCAGGAAAGAGGGCCAGCGAAGTGGCTTTGAGCATGCTGGAGCAAGTGGCAGCCTCCTAAGTTCAGGCTGGCCATGAAGCAGCAAACCTGTGTCTATTTGTACTCCGAGCCCACCGCTGCTACGCTTGATTTCTCGTCACTTTCTGATTATGTCAAGAGGATATTGCCCCCACTTAAGGTTGTTGTTAGAGCCAGCTTCATCAGGTTTCACCTGTCCCCCCTGACAGAGGAGGCTCTATCCACCCTGGCCCAGGACTTCGCCCGAGCCAAGGTGAGAAACCCCTTGAGTCAAGCTCGCGACTTTCCACCGCTGCCCGGGGAGGTGGAATACGAGCGGAAAAGGCTCACCGACCCCAACAGTAAAGCCTGGGGGATCCTTTACGACGGCTACAAATTGACGGGCATCCTACATCGGCTGATTCCTCGGGCGGAGCGCAACCTCTCCCATGTCCACGTGGTGTTCACCAATCAACTCTTCGGCACCTGGGATGAGCACGACCAGCGATACCATGCCCGCGTAAGCGTCTATGGATTCCCCTCACTCTTATCCTCAACCGGCATTGTGGAGGCACCGGCCAAGCCCAGGGAATACTATTTCCTCAAACAGCAATACAGCGCCCTGGGAATGCCGGATGCGACGGCGACGCAACTCAACACCCAATTCCAAGGACAGTTTATTGACCACGGGGACGAACGGCTCACCGAGGTGATGAAGGGCTACGTGATGCAGGCGATCCTGTATCGCTTCTGGGGTGATCCCTTTTGCCAGGACAAGGGATGCCGACTCCACAATGCTCACTGGCAGCAGGAGGTGATCAGCGCTCAACTGGAGGGACCGTACGAGTTCTGTCCCTTGCATCAAGAAAGGCTCCAACAACTGTTGGGGGATATGATGAAATGAAAGCAGAGATCATATCCATCGGGACAGAGCTTCTCCTGGGACAGATAACCGACACTAACGCTCCTTATCTTGCCTCCGAGCTGCCCCTCTTGGGCATCGACCTTCATTGGATCAGCCAGGTAGGCGATAACCGCAACAGGCTGGTGGCTACCTTGAAGCGAGCCTACGATCGCTCCGACATCATCATCACCACAGGAGGCTTGGGCCCCACTGAGGATGACGTGACCCGTGAGGCTATATCCGAGCTGCTTGGCGAGGAGATGAGAGTTGACCCCGAACTCGAACAATGGCTCAGGAGCATGTTCCAGAAGATAAGCTACGACATGCCGGAACGCAACATCAAGCAGGCAAACCTCATACCCTCAGCACGAGCTATTGCCAACACACGAGGGACCGCTCCCGGGTGGTGGGTAGAACGTGAAGAGAGGATAATCCTGGCAATGCCAGGCCCCCCAGGGGAAGTGAAGCAGATGTGGGAAAATGAGATAAGGCCTGAGCTCAAGCGCAGACTGAGCGGCGAGGTGATCATCTCACGAACCCTAAAGACCCTGGGGCTGACCGAGGCCAAGGTGGACGAGATGGTGAGCCCCCTCCTCTCCTCAACAAACCCCACCATTGCAGTATACGCGAAGCTCGATGGCATACAACTTCGCCTCACCGCCAAAGACCGGGATGCAGCCAAAGCAGAGGAGGCAATAGCCCGAACAGAAGAGAAGCTACGAGACATTCTGGGCTGGGCCATTTGGGGATATGACGAAGATACCCTCGAAGGCCTAATCGGCAACATGCTCAGAGAAAGGCTGCTAAGTTTGGCTACTATGGAGTCCTGCACAGGTGGCCTCCTGGCTAGCACCATAACCGACGCCCCCAGAAGCTCCGACTACTTCAAAGGCGGGTTGGTCGCCTACTCTGCACAGATGAAGGCTGCTTTCGGAGTTGATGCTGCGCTGCTGGCCCAGCAGGGGACCGTGAGCCCTGACGTAGCGGCAGCGATGGCCAGAGCTGTGCGTCTCAGACTAGAGGCTGACATCGGGATCGGCATCACCGGGGTGGCAGGACCCGCAGAGGTGGAGGGCAAGCCTGTGGGCACAGTTCACATCGCTATCGATGCTGAGCGGGAGAGTACTTCGCTCTCTGTCCTCTACCCGCCGCGCCGCCACGAGGTAAAGCGTCACGCTGTCTACTCCGCTCTCTTCAAGCTTCGGCAGCTTCTGCTCAGTTGGGAACAGGCTGTCTCGTCTTAACCGAAAACCAGGGCCAGCAACTGCTGCAATATCCCAGCGGTAATCCCCGTAATACTGTGCCCTCCGTAACGATAATAACCACAGGG
>QIGA01000171.1 GCA_003229915.1 Chloroflexota bacterium | reverse complement strand
TAGCGGTCTACAGGGAGCTGTTTGGGGCGGGCAAGCTGCGGGATCGAGTGGAGCAGGCCTTGGCGCTACTGGAGGACTGCCATCTCTGCCCTCGTGGCTGTGGGGTGAACCGCCTTGTGGGGGAGGTGGGGAAATGTCGCACCGGAAGGCAGGCGTTGGTCTCGAGTGCGGGCCCCCACTTTGGCGAGGAGTCTCCTCTGGTGGGGAATAGTGGTTCGGGAACGATATTCTTCACCTATTGCAACCTCAAGTGTTGTTTCTGTCAGAATTACTCGATCAGTCACACGGGCGAAGGGCATGTTGTGGGCAGTGGAGAACTGGCGGGAATGATGCTTGCTCTCCAGCGAAAGGGCTGTCACAATATCAACTTCGTTAGCCCAACCCACGTGGTACCTCAGATTCTGGAGGCATTGGAGGTCGCAGCAAATGCTGGTCTCTCTGTTCCTCTGGTTTACAATAGCGGGGGCTACGACTCGGTAGAGACCCTCAAACTCCTCAATGGTGTCATCGATATCTATATGCCGGACATGAAGTACTCCGATGAGAAGACTGCTCAGCGTTTGTCTGGCATATCGGAATA
Organism: Chloroflexota bacterium; assembly: GCA_003229915.1. GTDB lineage: Bacteria > Chloroflexota > Dehalococcoidia > SZUA-161 > SZUA-161 > SZUA-161. Next base: position 4,136 of record QIGA01000171.1, on the reverse strand, counting down.
CCCTGAAAAGAATAGGGCGGCTGTGAAGGAGATGCATCGCCAGGTGGGCGACCTGGAGTTAGATGGCCACGGCGTCGCCATTCGAGGCCTGCTGGTGCGCCACCTGGTGTTGCCTCAGGGCCTGGCAGGGACTGCTGAGGTCTGTCGCTTTCTGAGCCAGGAGATATCAACCAATACCTATCTAAATGTAATGGCCCAGTATCATCCCTGCTACAGGGCCTTCGAAGTACCCGAATTGTCACGTTCTCTCACCGGTGAGGAGTTCGCTGAGGCGGTGAGGATTGCCCAAGACTGCGGCCTGCACCGTCGGGACCGCATCGAGTCTCGCTCATTTGCCAGGATTCTCAGGGGTTTTTAGTGTGTCTGTGGAGATAACGGAATGGCGGAGCTTGCGGCTTTCTTGGCTACCGTACATGGTTACGTTCAGGGTGTCAATTTCCGCTATTTTGTTGAGAGAAATGCCGGAGCTCTGGAGCTGAAAGGCTACGTAAGGAACCTATCGGATGGTAGATCAGTTGAGGTTTATGCGGAAGGCAAAAAGGAAAGACTTGACGAGCTGCTCGGTCTCCTCAATAGCGGTCCTCCCCGGGCCAGAGTAGACCGGGTGGATGTGAATTGGTCAGGGTACAGCGGGCGCTTCAATCACTTTGGGGTGCGGTATTAGGCTCCTCTTCCTCTTCATCAGTCGTGTTAACGGACCTCAATCCATAGTAGGAATCGCAGTCGAGGATCCGTTTTAGTCTGGGGATGGAGAGGTCCCTGGCTCCGCTGATATCGCTCAGCCGTTGCTGTAGTTTCGCTTGAATCTGCTGCAGAGTGAGAGGCTTGTTGCCGTTGGCGAGTAATATACGGAAGATAGCCTCTGCCAGGGGCATATTTGGTGTGATGAACTCCTCTGATTTGGAGCAACATTGCTTGAAGGTGTTCAGCAGGGCAGTTTCCGACTTCGGCAATCTCTTCTTTTGAGACGAGGGGCACAAACGGCTTGTGGCGAGCAGTGTGAAGGACCGCTCCTGTTCCCGGTACCAGTTCATGTCTATGGAGTATCTGCACTTGCTCTCACCGTTATCCCCATTGTTCTCTAGCGTCATTATTTGACCTCCCTTTATCAACTTGGGCTTCTTCGATTAGTCGAAGATATTCCGTCGCCACTCCCGCGGCGTGCGAAGCCTGGCAGTCCACCTCATAGGGCGGGCCAACAAATATCTTGCCGTAGTCCTCGATCTCTCCTTGGAGGGGGTCATCGGCGCTGGTTAGCTTCTTGCGGCCATCGACTATCCCCATGTCAAAAGGCACTGTGAAGTATAGGTCGGCGGCAATACTGGCAACATCCGGGTGCTGGTCGGAACCATCCAAGACTTTTAGCTCGCGCTGATACTTGGAAGCGGGCAGAATACCCAGAATGTTCTTAATACTGAAATCGCCGCTGCCCGCTACCACCTTGAACGGGGCTATGGTTATCAGAAAATCACAGGATAGTATAACACTGGGCACCCAGAATGTGGAGATGGCAAAGGGCTTGGGGAGAGGGTTCTCCACAGCCACGGGGAGGCATTGGTCTACATCAAGCAACATCGTATGTGGGAAATCATAACCCAGTTCTTGGTAGATTGACTGCATCGTTTCAGACCCGTGGCTCCTTTCGAGAAGCACTATATCAGCGCCGCTTACGCTCCTGATGCTGGAGATAACTGCTCCCAGGGTCTCGCGGCTAGTGGTAGCTGGGTGGGGTTGGGAGCAGCGCGCGCTGGGTTTGATCAGAATCCGGCGGGCGAATGCTATCTCCCTGGGTGGTTTGAAGACAAAGTCGGCTGCTTCGAAAATCATTATCTGTCTGTCTTTCTGATCGAGATGTCAATACTGGTGGCCTGCGGAATTCGCTTCAACGATGAGATAAGGCCGAATATTACGTTGCTGAACAAACCTCGGACGAAGTTGTTTAGCGGAACCGGCGCTCCATTGACAAAGAGAGAGACCGTCTCTCTCTCCTCTTTCTTGAGGTATGCCCTCTCAATGAGGTCGACCAGCCCCTGTAGATCGGTTGGGGAATACTGGGGGATGTTCTGTTCCAGATCTTCGTCGGTGACGATGGCCAGAAGTTCCTCCTGCTCACATATCAGGTCTGGGCCCAGTTGTTTGCGATGAACCTCGATTTTTATTCCTTTGTCCTGCTTGAATCCCTCGGCGAGGATGATATCGAAATCCGGGCCGATGAAGCGGGATAGCTCGGCGAGGCTACTATCGTGGTCGACTGGCCTGATCAGGGCGAATTTGTGGGGTGAGCTGATGACCACGGCATCGCTTCCTGCTTGGGCGTGCTGCCAAGAGTCTTTTCCCTCAAGGTCCAGATCGATGTCGTGGACGCTGTGCTTGACTGTGGCTACCCGGTAGCCCCGATTCTTGAGCTCAGCCACTAACCTGCTGACCACATAGGTTTTGCCAGCACCGCTCTTGCCGACAACAGCGACTATCGGAATCATCCTCGACTCTCCTACTCGTTTGCTTGACTATATCTCCTGTTCCCAATCCAACATCTGCACCACGACGTTATCGCCCACCTGGACAGCAGGGACATCCTCAGGCACAATCAGCAGGCCGTTGGCAAGCGTCATGGAGGTTAGGATTCCTGACCCCTGGGGGCCTGCGAGGCGGGCAATGTATCCGCCGTCCTCCTCCCTCACCTTCACCCTGGCGAAGATGCGCCGTCCATCCTTGTTCTTGATATGGCTTTCAGACCTGGCGTGGACGGTGGGCTTGTCAAAACTCCTTCTTCCCAGCATCTTGAAAATAGCTGGCCGGGCGAACTGCTCGAAGGTGATCATTGAGCTTACCGGGTTTCCTGGAAGTCCCAGGTGGGGAACCGCCCTTTTGCCTAGTCGCAGTACCCCGAAGGCCAGAGGCTTGCCCGGCTTCATGCGTACTGCCCAGAATGTCACCTCTCCCTGTTTGGCTAGAACATCCTTGACTACGTCGTAATCGCCCACGGAGACTCCCGCCGAAGTGATGAGCAGGTCAGCCTCTCGGGCCTCTTTTAGCTTCTCCTCCAGCGATTGGATACTGTCACGGGCGATACCCAGTCTCTTGGGGATGCCACCATAGCGAGCAACCTGGGCGGCGAGGCTGTAGGAATTGCTGCTGTAGATCTTTCCCGGTGGCAAGGGCTTACCGACATCCACGAGCTCATCGCCCGTTGACAGGATCGCCACCACAGGGCGTCTAAAAACGGTAACCACGTCGCGCCCCAGCGAGGCGAGCACGCCTATCTCCTGGGGGCGAAGCAATGTGCCTTTCGTCAAAACCAGGCTGCCGCTGGAGATATCCTCTCCCGCTCGTCTTATATTCAACCCCTTTTCAACCTCGCGGAAAACCCCGATCTCTGACAGAGGCTGATTCTGTGCCTTGCGTATCTCCTCGTCGGTATCCTCGAACTGGACAACGGCGTCGGCGCCATTGGGTATGGGCGCACCAGTCATAATTCGGATGGCAGTGCCGGGCATGACCTCCTCTTTGGTCAGATATCCAGCTGCCACCTCGCCGGTAACGCGAAGGATGTTGGGTGAAGAATGGGTGGCGCCCATGGTGCTTTCGGCTTGCACCGCATAGCCATCCATGGCCGTATTGTCCATCCCGGGGATGTCGATGGTGGAGTAAATATCATCTGCCAGGACCTGGCCCAGGCTGTCAAGGATCAACTCATCACCTGGTTCGAGGACATCGACATGGCTCAGGACTTTCTCCAGCGCTTCTTTAACAGATATCATTTCGCAGTCTTCCTCGGTATCATCTAGCCGTTGTCTATTTCAGACCCAGGGACGAGTCCTGTTTTGGCCCACCGGTTCATTTGGCTGCTTCCTACCCATACTCAATGCCTGTCGTCGGCATGGTCGTCTTAGGTGATTTCCTGGGATGCCAGCACCTGTGCTCTTTCCAGATCGGCCTTCGTGTTGACATTGAAGAAGCTCAGGTGCTCTGGATCGAACCTCTCTATCTCGTCCTTCTCCACATACCTCACCCTGACGAGATCGAGGAGGTTCCTTATCTGAAGGTTGCCATCACCGAGCAGCCCCTCCATTGGACGCAGGCAGTTCTTAGTGTAGATTGCGTGGAGTGGCTCATTATAGTCGCCTATCCTTGGT
>QIGA01000105.1 GCA_003229915.1 Chloroflexota bacterium | reverse complement strand
CCTAATTATTGTTCGGGGGCTTAGCCTTCGCAGTCCCTAGAGGGTCATGGGAGCTAAGCTCCCACGGGTGGGAGGGTAGGAACAACTGACGGTGGTAAACGGTCTCGTGAAGAAGGTCTTGACATTATGATATTGGCTGTGTATGCTGGGCAGCATAGTGAACGAACATTCCGTCATTGCCACGGTAATGTTTCGGCAACGTTGGTGCGGGAAAGGAGGCTACCATGAATAAGCTATTAATATTACTGACCGGACTCCTGGTGCTTGGGCTAGCCGCTGGCGCTGTTGGTTGTAGCGGAGGGGAAGCAACCCCGACGCTCACGGGTGGTGCGACACCGGGGGCAAGCCCAACACCCACGATGAAGCCGATAACGCTGAAGTTTCCGTATCAGTACCCATCTGACAGCGCCAATGGCAAGCTCAACAACATGTTCGCGGACCTTGTGGAGGAGTACACCGATGGCCGGGTAATCGTTGAGATTTTCCCCCAAAGCACCCTTATCAGGGGTGATGCGGAGTTTGATGCGGTGCAAACTGGGCTGGCTGACGTCGTCAGTGTCAATGCCTACTACCTCTCGTCGTATGTATTTGACTTCTTCGCCTTTGTATGGGACGGGCAATGGGAGTCCTTTGAGCACGGCTTCGCCGTTATGGATGATGGCCGCGTACCCCAAAAGCTGATCGAAGGACTGGAGCAATCGGGGGCGCCGGTCAAAGCGCTGGGCTGGACTCCGGGTCCGCAGATTACCGCCATGTTTATAACCAAGGATAAGGAGATCAAGCGTTGGAAGGACCTCGAAGGGTACAGGGTAGGTGTGCCCGGGGGAGGTGGGTCGTCTCCGGTTCTTGCCTCCTCCGGAGTGATCGTCGTTCCCCTGTCCTTCGAGGAGCAGTACACCGCGTGGACGCAAGGGGTCATTGATGCCACCATATCAGCTCCGAATCAGGCTGTGGAGCTGCGGTTCTACGAGGTTGGCAACCACGCCCTGATCTACACCTTTTCGTTCATGACTGATTGGGTTCTGATGAACAAGGATACGTGGGACAGCCTTCCGGCCGACATCCAGGATATAATCCTCAACCAGGTGATGCCCGAGGTTGAGGCTTTTGCCCGCGAATTTATGCCGGAAGTTGAGGCTAAAAACATTGCATTTCTCCAGTCGAAACTGGAGACGGTGAACTTCGTTACTCCAGAAACACACCCTGAGGACTACGCTGCGCTTGCGGATACTCCACTGGCCCAGTTGTTCGCCAATACCATTGATCCCGAGATCCAGCAGATCATATATGAGCTTCGCCCCAGCCTCCAATAGGAGCGGGATGAAGCGGATACCGTAACAGCGGCAACGTGAGAAAAGGCAGGATATCCTGACAGGGAGCATTCGGATGAAGCTCATCCTTCAAGCAGAAGGATGAGCTTCATTTAATAGGGGTATGGCGGTAGTAACTGACCCCAGAGAACCCTCCACCTCAGGAGGTAACGTGTGCTTAACAGATCGCTGAGGGTTTTGGAAACAGTCTCGTCATGGCTGGAGAAGTTATCGCTTGGCGCCGCCGTTTTCCTGTTGCTGGCGATGGCAGGATTCATGTTCTCCTCGATCATTGCCAGATACGTATTTAATCGTCCCATCGCTTGGTCCGAAGAGCTGTTGACCTTCCTTTTCTCCTATTCCATTTTCATAGTTCTGGGCGCGGTAGTCAAGAGTGATCAGCATATCAGGATAGGCTTTTTTCTGGAAAAGATCGCGGGCGAGGAAAGGGCGAAGCGCATCTGGACCACTCTGGAGAATGTGATCGGCCTCGGCATCACGGCCTTCTTTGCCTATACGGCATATCGGTGGACCGCCGCGAGCTACACTATCGGGGAGCGCGAGTTTACGCAGTTTATCCAGAATTTCTACCCCGTGTGGATCGTCAAGGTCCTGCCCACGGTGGGCATGGGGCTCCTCAGCTTTTTCTATCTCGAACGGTGCATCAAGCAGTTCGTGGGTTTCATTGCCTCAAAGCAGGAAGAGAGTACTGCCGGCAGTAGCGTGCCCCCTGATTATGGGACGCGGCAGGGTGAAGACCCATGATATGGGTGAGCGTTGCTATTCTGGTCGTGTTGGCGGCACTCGGGGTGCCCCTGTTTCTCGCTACTCTTGCTGCGGTCACCTTCGCTGTCTTCGGTATCATGGATGTGGATGCCACATTCATAATGCAGAACATGTTCCTCTCCTCAAAGTCCTTCATTCTGGTTGCCGTGCCCCTGTTCGTCTTCTCCGGCCAGATTCTAGCCGCCAGTGGCGCGGTGCCGCCGCTGATAAGGCTGTTTAATGCCTTCCTCGGGCGTATCCCCGGTGGCCCAGCCTATGCGCTGATCCTGGGTGGCATGTTGTTCGGTGCCATGAGCAGCAGTGCTCTTGCGGCTGTGGCAGGGTTTGGCCCGATAATGATCCCGCTTCTCGTACAGTTGGGCTACAGCAGAACGTTTGCCGTCGGTCTGCTGCTCTCTTCTTCAACCCTGGCTCAGTTGATACCGCCTTCTGTCACGCTGATCTTCTATGGCTATGTCGCCCAGGAATCGGTAGTGGACCTTTGGACGGCAGGCATTGTTCCAGGAGTCATGGTCGCCATTTTTCTGGGCATCACAGTATTTTTCCACACCCGAAGGGGTCATTACCAGACGATGGCTGCCGCGGGCTGGGGGGAAAAGTGGCAGGCTCTGAAAGAGAGTTGGCCGGTCATGCTCATGGTGCCTGTGGTGCTCGGTCCCCTCTACGCCGGGATAGCTACGCCCACTGAGGTATCGGCAATCGCCGTGGCCTACAGCTTGTTCCTGGGGTTTGTCTGGTACCGGAAGCTGACGAAGCGGGCCTTCTGGGATGCCTGCCGCATGACAGCCCGCCTGACGGGGATCATATTCATCATTGTCCTCGTCTTCCTGCTGCTCAATGTGGTCTTGACCTACGAAAGGCTCCCCTTCGTGCTCGGTGAGATGATATCAAACCTGGGTGGAGGCTGGATGGTGTTCATGCTGGTCACAGCTGCAGCCTTTTTGGTAATGGGCGCTATTCTCGACCCATCGGCAATGATATTTGTTGCTGTCCCAATTCTACTGCCCACCCTGGCGATCCTGGGGATCGACAAGGTCTCATTCGGTGTATTTACGACGTTCGCCACTAATCTAGCCATCTTAACGCCGCCCTATGGGCTCCTGCTGTTTGCCGCCATGCCTCTGCTCAACCTGCCCTTTACCTTAGTTGCCAGGGCGTGCCTGATGTTCTATCCTGCCCTCATCGTGGGTATGCTCCTGGTTGCCTATTTCCCCCAGATCAGCACGTGGTTGCCGAATCTTATCCGATAGCATTACTTCGAAAATAGACTCCAAGCCGTTCGTGGGGACGATGGCAATCGTCATGATGGATTTTGAGATCACCCGGCAAATGGAGCAAGTCCGCTCACCCTGGCTAGCTAAACTAACCTGTGCCTGTAGCCGCGGCTACAGGCACAGGTTACCCCAATAGGAGCACAATCGAGCTCCAGTCTCGCAAGACATTGTCTTCAACAGCTTCGAGCAAACTGAGGCATCTTACGATGCGGCTTCGGCGGCTGCAGTAGCTTGGGACATGATCCAGGCAATCATTGTGGTCGTAGCTGTGTTCACTTCCTGCAAGCTCTGCGAACCGTCGGTCGCAATCTGTTGAAAGAGAGCGCTGAGCTCAGCGTCTCCAATGGCATCGGCGGCTGTGCCGAGTTCCCCAAGCGGGGCTGTTTTCGCAGCCACGTCTTGTGCCGCATTCACCGCTTCGAATTCGTCGGCCAACTGCAGCATGGGCTGGACCTCAGACGGGAAGGCTGTCGCGGCATCAGCCATGCCCCGAATTATGTAGACGGCCATGTCAAGAGTGGCCACGGATCCGAGCTCATCGCTCTGCGCCCCCTTGGTCACAATCTGCTGCAACTTTTTCGTCAGATCATCATCACCGATAGCCTTGATGGCGGTGCTCAGTGCCCCGAACGCGACAATTTTCGCGGACCTGTCTGGTGCGTCCATCAGCATCTGGAATTCATCCACCACACTCACTAGGGCCGGGAGTTCGGGTGACTCTTCAGATGTTGGCGTGGGCGTAGGTGCCTGTGTAGGTGTAGGTGCCAGCGTTGGCGTTGGTGTAGGCGGCTGTGTGGGTGCAGGTGTAGGTGCCTGTGTAGGCGTGGGTGTAGGTGCCAGCGTTGGCGTTGGTGTCGCCTCTTCCCCGCCGGCGCAGGCGGCTAGAGGCACTAGGAGCAGGAGCGCCAGGCCAACTATCAGCAGTTTCCCCTTCATGTTCATTGCGTTCACCTCCTTGATGTTTTTCTTGAATCACCGGGGAGCAGTACGTTTGCCGAACATTCTCCTAGATTCGGCGTTTTGGTCCACTTGTTCCCGTAGCAGCCCACATAGTCGGGGTGCAGGGTGTCGAGCATGACAATGATGACATTCATTTGAATCCCCTTCTGATTTGAAGACCTTTTAAGACCTGCGTGTGCCTGTCAGATGCTTATATAGCTATCGATGCTACTATAAGCGTGTGCAGCATCGCTGTCAATGGAATGCGCTCATCCCCAATCCGTGAGTCCAGATTCAAAAAGACCATCTGCCAGGTGAATTCTCAAAGACAAGCGCAAGTTCATCGTAATTCCCTTCCCCTGGTGGGTGGAGATTAAGGGGTGGAGGATTCACCCGGCCATGCAGGCTCA
>QIGA01000027.1 GCA_003229915.1 Chloroflexota bacterium | reverse complement strand
ATCGCCTCGTCGATAACTATCTCACCCTTGGCCATTTTCCCCCCTAACAGTAGCTCAAGTTCAGACCACTTCTTAGGTGAACTCGGTCACCCTCACCTAACCTCTCCCATCAAGGGAGAGGAAATTGGTTTCGCTCACGCCAGACCATAGTGAGATTGCGTCGTCGTTGCACTCCTCGCAATAACATATCGGCTCGCCCCTTCCTCTCAAGGGAGGGAGTCTTACGCGAAAACATGGAACAACAACTCAAGACCGGGTCCACTTGTGAAGGTATTTCTCCTTGACTCGCTGGTCAATCAGGCCAACAGGCCATTCGCCCCTGACCACCCTGATTATCTCCTCCGCGGGACGCTGTGACAGTCCCGGATTGGCCGTGGAGTTGGCATGAGCGGAATGGGCGGTAACGATGAAGTTGTCCAGCTTCAACAAAGGATTGTCGGGATTGATAGGCTCCGGTTCGGTGGCATCGAAACCCGCGGCAGCGATAAGCCCCTCGGTCAAAGCCGTATATAGCGCCTTGTGATCCACTATGGGCCCGCGAGCGGTGTTGACAAGACAGGCGGTGGGCTTCATCTTCTTCAATTGCTCCAGCCCCACCGCGTGCTTTGTCTCCGAGTTAAAGGGAGCATGAACCGAGACGACGTCCGACTCAGTCAACAACTGATCCAGCTCCACTCGTTCCACTCCGAACTCCCGGAATATATCCGGCTCCAAATAGGGATCATAGGCGATAATCCTCATCCCGAAGCCCTTTGCCTTGGGCACCAGAGTCTGAGGAATCCGCCCAAAGGCGATGAGCCCCAGAGTCAACCCCCTCAGCTTCGTCATCCTGGGCCAGACCTCACTCCCGATATAGCGATCGGGCTGTTCTTTCCAGCCTATCGTCTTCACAATATGGTCTAACTGCACAATCCGCCTGGTGCAGGCCAGGATCAGGGCCATTGCATGGTCCGACACCTCTTCAAGGCAGAAGTCCGGCACGTTGGCGGTCAGGATGCCCAACTCGGTGGCCGCATCCACATCCATTTTGTCGTAACCGACCCCGACGCTAACCACGAATTTGAGGTTGCTCAGGCTGGAGAACACCTCTCTGGAAAAGGGCTGGTAGGTAGCCTGTGTGATTGCCGCATCTCCATCCCCCACCGCGGCGATTATCTGCTCCTCGGTGGCTTCCAGCGAACAGAAGTTCCCCACCAGCTCCACCTCAACCCCGGCCTCTTTGAACATTCCCTCGTAGTCCACTACCGCCGACATCCCCAGAAGGTCGACTGCTTTGAAGGTCATCGCTCTATCCACCCTCACCTAGCCTCTCCCATCAAGGGAGAGGGATTTGGCTTCACCCTCATCCTTCGCCAAGCTCAGGACAGGCTCTAGCCTCTCCCGTCATTCGTCACGTGTCATTGCGAGCCGAAGCCCTGACCCTGAACGAAGTGAAGGGGAAAGGGCAGCGAAGCAATCTCATCATATTCTCACGCACCTGAGGCTGAGATTGCGTCGTCGTTGCACTCCTCGCAATAACATGATAAGGAAGGGCGTTAGAGGGAGGGGATTCTGCTCACCCCACCCAGTCCTCCCACAACAATAGCTCAGGCCTGGCCCCCATCTTGGAGCATCTGCTCTAGGCACAGTTGTAACCTACCCATAACTCTCAGACAGGCTCCTTAGCTTGGCCCACTACCCAGAACTCTTGCCAAGTTCGACCCCACGGCGGAAGGCATTTACATTCTGTGTCAATACCTTCTCCTTGTCCTCGTACCTCTTGCGGAGCTCATCCTCGATGAGTTCCGGGGAGACCGCCCCTGTAATAGCGATGTAGGCACCGAGCATTATCAGGTTCTTCCCGAGAATCGAGCCCATGCTCGTAGCGATCTCCAGACACGGCAGCGCGTAGAGCTTGTAGTCCTCCCTTCGCCTGTCGGCGGTCAGCCCGGCCGTGTCGACAATAATGACTCCCCCGGGGCGCACCCTGGGCTCGAAGGACGGGAACTGGGAGCTGTCCAGCAGCATCACCACCTGCGCCTGATCCAGCAGCGGAGACGCTATCTTCTCGTCAGAGATGATGACTGTGCACTCGCAAAGTCCACCGCGCCTGGCAAAACCGTAGGAGGAAACATATGATACATTCTCGTAACAGCGGAAGGCCGATTCAAGGAGAACCTGCCCTGACATCAGTACACCCATGCCCCCTATTCCCGCCATGAGCACTTCATTTCTTGCTTTGCCGTTCTGTTCCATGCCCCTGCTCCTCTATTCTATATAGGTCACGTTTCTGAACTCGCCCAGCGGGAACTCAGGGATTACATTGTCCCGTATCCAGGCCAGGCTCTGCACCGGGGTCAAATGCCAGTTGGTGGGGCAGGCCGTGAGAACCTCGACAAAGCTGAGACCAACGCCCTCCAACTGTCTCTGGAAGGCAGTCCTGATGTAGCCTTTTGTCCGCCGGTAATCAGCGGGGGTGTGCAGCGCCCCGCGCGCGCTGTAGGCCACTCCCTTGAATGTGGCAGCCATCTCAGCGGCGTGCACCGGGTAGCCTTCCTCGCTGGGCTTTCTGCCCTCGGGTGAGGTGGTAGTCACCTGCCCCACGAGTGTGGTGGGCCCTAGCTGCCCGCCAGTGGTGCCGAAGTTGTTGTTGTTCAACATGATGATAGTTATCTTCTCCCCCCGGGTCAGGGCCCCTACAAAGGGGCCAGCTCCGATGGCTATGCAGTCCCCGTCTCCCTGAACAGTAAATACAATGGTGTCGGGATAGATGCGCTTGATCGCTGTGGCCACGTCAGGGCCGCGGCCGTGGGCCGGTGAAACCTTATCGAGATCGAACCCCCCTATCATGATGCCGCTGCAGCCAACACAGCCCACCATGATGGCCTTGTCTCCGATGCCCAGCTCCTCGAGCACCTCGGCGATTATGCGCCCCGCTACAGGAGACTGGCAGCCAGGGCAAAAAAGGTCCCATAGATAGTCAGCAAACCACTCTCTGACAAATACCTCCGGCCTTCCGGCAACCCTCTCCCGCACCAAGCCCTTTGCTTCTTCACTCATAGCAATCTCCTTATCTCCTCCAGGACCCTGGCTGGCATTATCATCCCATCTTCCGAAGCAAGATGGCGAAAGGTTGCGTCCACAAGGTGGACCTCAGCCTCTCCTTTTATCGCATTTCTGACGTCATCGACCATCAGGCCCATACTGTCCTCAACCACGAGGAACTTGCGACCCTGAGCTGCCTTATCACGCACCGCCTGGTTCGGGAAGGGCCAGAGAGTTATCGGCCGCAGCAGCCCGGCCTTGAGCCCCTCGGCGCGCGCTGCGTCCACCGCTTCCTCAGATACCCGGGCACAATACCCATAAGCCACTAGCACGAGCTCAGCATCATCTGTTTTGTACTCTTCGTACCTTATCTCGGTTGCTTCTATGGCCTGGTATGTCTCCCTCATGTCGATGAGGTAGGAGACAAAGCTCTCGCCTTTCAGGGGATTATAGCTGGCACCGATCGCCCGGTGCTTTCCATCCTCGTGTTGACCGTAACGTGCCACCGCCCAGTCTTTTTCGGGAAGCGGGCCGAAGTCTGTGGTTTTAAGCTCCAGCGGCTCGACTACATGACCCATGAGGCCATCGCTGAGCACCACCACCGGATTGCGGTACTTGTCAGCCAGGTGGAAGGCCAGTTGCATCAGGTCATGGATCTCCTGAACCGAGGCTGGGGCGAGGACGATATTCCTGTAGCCACCACCACCACCACCCTTGGTCGCTGAGTTGTAGTCCTGCTGGCTATGTGTGAGCCGCTGGACCCCCGGCCCTACTCGCTGCACAAGGACGACGACGCAGGGAAGGCGGGCAGCAGCAAGGTTCGACATGCCCTCCATCATCAGTCCCCATCCCGGGCTCGAGGTGGATGTCATAGCTCGCACCCCAGTGGCAGCAGCGCCAAAGAGCATGTTTATCGTCGCGTTCTCACACTGAGACTGAACGAAGACACCACCTCTCTTGGGCAGCTCACGCGAAAGAAACTCTATGACTTCGTTCTGAGGCGTTATCGGGTAGCCAAAAAAGCAATGGCAACCGGCGCCGAGCGCCCCCCACCCCACCGCCTCATTGCCCTCAGCAAGGATCCTCTCTGCCATTAATACACACCTTCCTCTCTCAACTTGGCTAAATCATCCCAAGTGTAGCCGCAGAGCTCCATCAGCACCTCCTCTGTGTGCTGACCCAGCTCAGGGGCAAGCCTCTCCACCTTGCCTGGCGTCTCGCTCAACTGCACTGGGATGCCCGGCACTCTAACCCTTCCGTGAATGGGGTCTTCGATCTCTACGATGTACTCGTTAGCTATTACCTGGGGGTCATTGACCAACTCAGGATAATCGTTCACCGGTGCCACGGGCAGTCCGGCCTCGTCGAGCGCCTTCAACCATACGTCTCTCGGTTTAGTGGCGATGATCCCTTTCAGTTGAGGCATAAGCTCGTCAAAATGTTGGCTTCTCACTACCTGGTTCTCAAACCTGGGGTCTTTCTCCAGTTCTTCGATGCCGAACACCTTGCAGAACTCAGTCCAGAATCTGTCCGCCTGCAGGGCGGCAATGACAAACCATCTGCCATCGCAGTCCTGGTAAGGATAGTAAAGAGGATTTCTCATGGCCTTCAGCATCGATCCTGGAGGGGGTATACCCATCATGAGGTACATTTGCAGTTGCAGGCGGCCTATCTCAATCTGGCCTCCCAGCAGCGAAGCATC
>QIGA01000065.1 GCA_003229915.1 Chloroflexota bacterium | reverse complement strand
GGTTCTGAACCTCAAGCATCTGGCTGTTGCTGCCGGGCTGGGTGAGCAGGGCAAGAACACCCTCGTTATCCATCCGCGCTTCGGCCCCTGGCTGAGGTTTATGTCCATTAAGACCGATGCCCCGCTGGCCACTACCGGGACGGGGATATATGCGAAGGACGAGTCCTCGTTTTGCGCCACCTGCGAGAGGTGCATCGAAGCCTGCCCAGTGGGGATACTGCTGCCGTATCGACTGGTAGACGTTGATAGCTGTCATGCTGCTATTTCACATGATCGCCCTGGTGGGTTGGCAATTTGCGACAAGTGTGTGGTAGTATGTCCTGTAGGCGAGCGGAAAGCCAGGATTTCGGTTGGGTGAGGCGGTTGCGCAGGTCGTATCGGGATTCGTAGGGATGCCGAGGAGCAGCACCGAATCCTGTTTCATCAAGCATGGTTAAGCGAAGAGGGGATTTCGATGGCAGAGGTAAAGGTCGGCATTATCAACGTCACGGGCTACATCGGTATGGAACTGGCCCGTCTGTTGCACCGGCACCCAAGTGTCAGGCTGGCCTCGATTACGGGGCGAAGCGCTGTGGGGAAAGGGATAGGCGAGGTCTTCCCTCATTTGGCTGACATCAACCTGACGATAGAACCTGAGCTGGGTCAGGTCGACCTCGCGTTTGCGGCCCTGCCTCATGGGGAGAGCGCCGCTACGGTGGTCGCCATGCTGGAGCGGGGCATCAAGGTGGTTGACATCAGCGCTGACTTTCGGCTCAAGGATGCCTCGGAGTATCGGCGGTGGTACAAAGCGACTCACCCAGCGCTGGAGCATCTCAAAGAGGCAGTTTACGGCTTGGTGGAGTTGAATCGTGGCCAGGTGGCCGGGGCTCGACTTGTGGCCAACCCCGGCTGTTACCCAACAGGCGCTATCCTGGCGCTGGCACCGGTGATCAAAGAGGGCCTCATCGAGCCTGAAATCATTGTCGATAGTAAATCGGGCGTCTCCGGTGCTGGGAGGGCGTTGAATCTCACTACCCACTATGCTGAGGCAAACGAGAACGTCTACGCTTATGCGCTCGACGGTCATCGCCACCTGCCCGAAATGCTCCAGGAATTGCGGCGCTTGGCTCCTGAGCCCGCATTGTCGATTACCTTCCTCCCTCACCTGGTACCGATGACCCGCGGGATATTTACCTCCTGCTATGCCAGGCTGAGTGGCGGCGAGAAGAGTAGGGAGGATATCGTAAGGCTGTATCAGGATTTCTACCGGGGCGAGACCTTTGTCAAGGTGGCAGTTGCTCCGCCCCAGACCAAGCAGACCTGGGGAAGCAACCTCTGCCTGATCTATCCCTCTGTGGATATTGGGACGGGGACGCTTATTGTCGTTAGCTGCCTCGACAACCTGGTCAAGGGGGGAGCGGGGCAGGCTGTCCAGAACATGAACCTCATGCTGGGCTTCCCTGAGGAAACTGGACTCGAAGGACTTGCGGTTTATCCGTAGTCAAGCCCTCCTCTTTCTGCTATACTTCCTAAGGCTAAAATGCTGAGTTGAAAAGGGCCTCCATCGTCTAGCGGCCTAGGACACCGCCCTTTCAAGGCGGAGACAGGGATTCGATTTCCCTTGGAGGCACCATTTTTTATGGCTGTGGCGCAAAGCCGCAAGACTTGAGTAACTGCCTTAATCCGTGAGCTCACATTCAAAATACGCCCCCTGCGGGTGATAACCCAATCATCGTAGGTGGGTGAAATGAAATGGAACCCACCACCCCAAACGCACAACTGAACTGAACGGTGGGTTTCGCTGCGCTGCACCCACCCTACACCTGAGAATTATGGATAGGTTGGAGCATCTGCTCCAACTGTGCCTAGATCAGACGCTCCAGGCTACCCCTGTTTTGTCGAGTTTTCGGACACCATCCTAGAACAGAGCTCCGCCTCATAGTACAAGCCAGGATACCAAGAACACGAGGAGCATATAGATAATCCAACCCACAAAGGAAGTGGCAATAGCTCGCCCGGTGGAGAAGTCCAGAGCCTGTCTTACCGCAATTACACTCGCAACGAGTGCCCAGATGGATGCAGCGAAAGCGATTAGCCCTCCCAAGAACGGTATGAAGAAGAAGAAGCCCAGCACCATGGGAGAGTTTGAGAAACCAATAGTTCGTAGCAACTCTCCATATGTAGCTGAGGTCTCGGGGCCTTTGAATATGGTGGTCCCCAGCCAGTAGGTGAGTAGAGACCAGATAAGCCAGCCAGCTATGCCTGTAGCCACGCCGATTAGAAGTCCCCAAAGGAACCAGGTGCCTCCCTCGACGATCAACCCTGCGATACCAGTTCCGAGGCCACTTGCTAAACTGGCTATGACCACCGCGGTAAGGGCTTGGCCGTTGGCAGTGGTGTCTGCCTCCACCTCCTCATATAGGTCAACATCCAGTTTTGCGGCCCGCACCATCCTATTCACTAGAGAACGTTCTTTCCCCATCACCTTCTCCTTTCTTTGTTCTCGGTTTCCGTTTCCTCTTATCGTCCAAGCTGAGAACCACTCAGCCACGTCCTAGTGCGCAGTCTCATTAATGAGTATCATTGATGCGCGCATTGGTCTACGTGCAAACTGAGCTGCAGAGGCGATTCCAAGCCCACTCCAAATGATAGATATTTCCGATACTAGACACTAGTGATAGTTTCACGACCAGAACCGGCCAGCGAGTTGGACGCCATTTGAATTTGCGCTATAGAGATTGGAAATAAAACAGCCCAAGATAGAAAATTTACCACGAAGCTGGTAATTACCGCTGTCAGCATTAACCCCTTAGAGACGGGGGGAGGATTGCCCCTGAGGCGAACCTGAAGGTTGACGCGGTCTACCAGCCTCAGCCAAAATCTGAATATCCAGTACCAGTTAAAGAAAGGAATGAACATAAATCCAATCGCCCGCCAGGCTTTAAAGTCATCCCCTTCTATAATTGGTAAACGTCCATGCTTTAAGCCAAAGTATACAAGAGTAAATATTCCTAATGTAACAAAGTGAAGTAGTATGGTGGCAAAAGTGGGGAAATGCGTTAATGTGTGCTGACCGAGCTCTCTGCGCTGCTCGTTACTTAGCCTGCCCAAGTCAAATGCCGAAGAATAAATTCCCGAATAAACTCCCATTTTTCACACCTCTAAGCGGGGTTTCCCATTTCAATTTGCGGTGAGGCCATTCTCATCCGTCATCGCTCTTGGCGCAGATGACATGCCCATGTCATTTGGCTGTCAAGCCATCTCAGCGCCTTGCGGCCCGCACCATCCTATTCACTAGAGAACGTTCTTTCCTCATCACCTTCTCCTTTCTGTGTTCTCGGTTTCCGTTTCCTCTTATCGTCTAGGCTGAGAACCACTCAGCCATGTCCTAGCTTCTTGCCTTTGATCTTACCTCTGGTCAGGGGTGGGCGAAGGTGCTGTTCAGGATAAGCCCATCTCTCTGGCAGCTTCTCCCATATTGTACATGCCCCTCCTCGGTCATACGACATGTTATAAGCGCCTGCGCCGTTATTGTCAATAGTGATAATGCTCCACGATTAACTTCAACCCAGATTATGCATGCATCTTCATTTCTGTGTTATTCTCGCAGTGATTCAGATACCTCGTGCATTATATGGGTTCAAAGAGCCAAGATTTTGAGTGTCATTGCAGACCTTTCGCCCCGTGCCATTGCGAGCCCTTCGCCTTATGTCATTGCGAGCGCAGCGAAGCAATCCCACGGGCTCAGGGTAAACTCCGCGAAGCAATCTCAGCACAGATATGTTCGGGATTGCTTCGTCGCAAACGCTCCTCGTAATGCCGTAGAGATGCAGCAACACTAACTTGGTTTTCAATCGCTATCCTCCGGATGCTTTGAACTGTTTGCGAACAAAACTAGAGCAGGGCTCAACGCTTGCGGATGGACTTCTTATGTTATAATTCGTGTCGTAGTAGAATATCGCAAAGTAATACTTGCTGGGCAGAGCAGCATATTTGATCCTGTAGTGACAGAGTTGGTAATATAATAATGTTGTGTCCTGATTGCCATGATTACGTTCATAGCAGGCCAACCGAATTCCGTAAACCGAATTAAGGGAGAGGATAACCTGTAGGATGCAACCCAAGACGACGAATCCTCGACAAGAACAGCTAAGGTGACAAAGACCAAGACAACTAAATCCAAGAAGAACAGAGCGAAGAGAATGGCGAACCTGATGCTATACACGAGTTGCCACTTCAGCTACCCTGAGGAAGGAGGAAGGAATTGGGCACTCTGAAAAGACTGGCACTCGTCGCTGCACTGATTTTGCTGGTGCTGGGGAGCATCTCATCGAGCGATGCCCGGTCGGACGAAAATGGCGCGAAATCGCTTCCCAATGTGAAACTCGTCGAGTGGGTGCATCGAACTGAAACAGTCGACTTCGATGCTACCGCCTCCTACAAATCCCTTCTCAGGTCTGATGCCGTGGACCGTCTGCGTAAGAAGGGCGCCTTGTCCAGGCCTGCGTTGAGCGGAAGTGAGCTCACTTATAATACGACGCACTTCCAGATTCACTACACTCTATCCGGTGAAGATGCCGTCGATCCTACGGACAACAACTTCAATGGTGTACCTGACTACATTGAGATGATGGGAAGCGAGCTGGAGAATGTGTGGGCCACTGAGATAACCATAATGGGCTGGCTTCAGCCTCCGTCCGATCTCTCTTCGGACGGGAGTCCATACTATGATGTCTATGTTGAGAATCTGCCGGG
>QIGA01000235.1 GCA_003229915.1 Chloroflexota bacterium | reverse complement strand
CGATGAGCTTCGCGGCCTTCTTGATCTGGGGGACATGCCCGCGAACGGTTGGCTTATAACCTCGAAGCTCAACTGTCTCAGGGTAACTGAAGGCTGCCTCCTCGATGAATACGTCGCGAGGTATGTCAAGCAGCACCGGCCCTGGCCGCCCAGTACTGGCAATATGGAAAGCCTCCTTGATTCTGACAGCCACCTCATCTGCCCTGAGAACCAGGCAATTGTGCTTGGTAATGGGCACGGTGATCCCGGTAATATCGATCTCCTGGAAAGCGTCTTTCCCCACAAACGGTCTCGCCACCTGCCCCGTGATGGCAATAATAGGAGAGGAATCAAGGTGAGCGTTTGCGATTCCAGTTACCAGGTTGCAAGCGCCAGGGCCCGAGGTGGCCAGGCAGACACCTACCTTACCTGTAACCCTGGCATAGGCATCGGCGGCATGGGCAGCGCCCTGCTCGTGACGGACCAGGATATGCCGTAGCTGCGGGTATTGAGGCAATACATCATACAAGGGCAGCACAGACCCACCGGGGAAGCCGAATATAACCTCCACCCCTTCCCTCAGCAGGCTTTCACACAGTATCTGGGCACCATTCAGTTTCATCACGAGCTCCTATTTGAACACCGCGCCGGTCGCCGCCGACGTTACCTTCTCTATATAGCGTTTAAGATATCCCGTCTTTACCCTGGGCTCGAACTCAGGAAGCTGGGAGAGTCTTTGGGCGATCTCATCGTCCCTGAGTTCCACATCAATACGGTTATTGGTGATGTCGATCTTTATCCAGTCTCCTTCCCTCAAGGCAGCAATAGGGCCTTTCTCGGCCGCCTCAGGGGAAACGTGCCCGATGGCGGCACCTCTGGTGGCCCCCGAGAACCGCCCATCAGTAATGAGAGCCACCTCTCTATCCAGACCCATACCGGAAATGATCGAGGTAGGGGTGAGCATCTCGGGCATGCCCGGACCACCCTTGGGCCCCTCATACCGAATGACCACCACATCTCCTGGTTTGACCACGCCCTTCATGATTTCGGTAGTAGCTTCGTCTTCAGAGTTGAATATCCGCGCCGGCCCTGCGTGCGTCATCATCTCAGGAATCACCGCAGCGCTCTTGACCACGGCTCCTCGGGGCGCCAGATTGCCGAAGAGAATACTGAGGCCGCCTCTGGCCGAGTGAGGATTCGATACCGGGCGGATAACTTCGCTGTCCCTGACCTTGGCGCCGGCTATATCCTGGCCCAGCGATTTGCCAGAGACCGTCTTCACCTCAAGGTTCAACTGGCTGCTGACTTCGTTCATCACCGCCGCAATTCCTCCAGCAAGGTTCAGATCCTCGAGGTGATACTCTCCTGAAGGCCTCAGCTTGGAGAGATGCGGCGTGCGCTGGCTTATCTCATTTATCGCCTCTAGCGGGAAGTCGATACCCGCCTCGTCAGCCAGAGCCATAAGATGCAGCACGGAGTTAGTGCTGCCACCCAGAGCCATATCTACCACAAAGGCGTTGGAGATCGATTGATTGTTAACGATATCGCGGGGGCGGATATTCGACTCCAGCAGTTCCATCACCTTACGCCCTGACTCCTTCGCCAGGCGTATCCTGCGAGCATCCACAGCGGGAATAGTGCCACTGCCCGAGAGCGCCAGCCCCAGAGCCTCCGTCAAACAATTCATAGTATTCGCAGTAAACATCCCTGAGCAACTGCCGCATCCTGGACAGGCTATCTCTTCGAGTTCCTCAAGCTCCGATTGGCTCATCTCACCTTTCGTTACCTTGCCCACCGCTTCAAAAACGGTGCTCAAATCAACGCATTTATCATTGGCCTGGCGTCCCGTCAGCATCGGCCCGCCGGAGACGAATATAGAGGGAATGTTGAGCCTCACGGCAGCCATCAGCATACCGGGAATGATCTTGTCGCAGTTGGGAACAAATACCAAGGCGTCAAAACCATGAGCCTGAACCACGATCTCTACAGAATCGGCGATCAGCTCCCGACTGGGGAGGCTGTACCTCATGCCGAAATGCCCCATGGCGATGCCATCGCAGACGCCGATGGTCTCGAACTCCAGCGGCGTGCCACCGGCGCTGTATACCCCCGCCTTCACCGCTTCGGCGATCCCTCTGAGGTGGATATGGCCGGGGATGATCTCATTGAAGCTGTTGACAATGCCCACAATGGGCTGTTCGATCTCCCTCGACGTCAAACCGAGAGCGCGCATCAACGAGCGATGGGGTGCACGCTCAACCCCCTTTTTCGTAGCATCGCTTCTCATATCGATATTGCCTCCGAGCAACAACTGACCGATTTCGCCCGGTTTCTGCCAATTAGCACTGATTAAACCATAGCTGAGTGTGTGTGTCAAGGAAAATGCGTACGAGATTGGTTCCAGCCTCTTCCCTCTCACATGTAGCAGGGTGAGTGCGGCAAAGCGAAACCCACCACTCAATCCAAATCCTCCTTATTGATTGCCTTGATTCCGGGCGCACTCAGGATTGGTGGGTTCCGTTATCACTTCATTCACGCTACCGTTGATAGGGGAAAACTTAGGGGAGCCGTCAAGGCTCCCCTCAAACTGCGCAATCTCCGTAGGATGTCGCTGCTATCTATTCGAGGCCAAGACCTTCCGCATTGTAGTGCCGATCTCAGCCGGGCTCGCTGATATAATAGCCCCGGCATCCTCTAGAGCAGCGATCTTGTCCTGTGCCCTGCCAGAGCTGCCTGTGATGATAGCCCCGGCATGCCCCATGCGCCTTCCCGGTGGAGCACTGGCTCCCGCGATGAAGGCCACCACCGGCTTGGACATGTTGTTCTTTATGAACTCCGCCGCTCGCTGCTCCTGAATGCCTCCTATCTCCCCGATGAGCACCACCGCCTCAGTTTGAGGGTCTTTCTCGAACAACTCCAGGGCATCCACAAAGACAGTGCCTACAATCGGGTCGCCCCCGAGGCCAACGCAGGTCGATTGCCCGATGCCAAGCTCCGTTAGCTGGCTCACAGCCTCATAGGTAAGAGTGCCGCTGCGTGAGACAACCCCAACGTTCCCCTCGAGGAAAATATCGCCGCTCATGATGCCAACCTTGCATTCTCCCGCGGAAAGCAATCCAGGGCAGTTGGGGCCTATGAGACGAACGTCGATCTGCTTGAGATGGCGGCTAACCACCACCATGTCCAGGGTGGGGATACCTTCGGTGATGCAAGCGATCAGCGGTATCCCCGCGTCAGCGGCCTCCAATATGGAATCGGCGGCGAAAGGAGCAGGCACGAAGATAATGCTGGCGTTGGCACCGGTTTCCGCCACAGCACGTTCCACAGTGTTGAACACCGGTATACCGTCCAGATCGGCACCCCCCTTACCCGGCGTAACACCTGCGACCACCTTCGTACCATATTCAACGCAGCGGCGTGTATGAAAGCTTCCCTCGCCTCCGGTGATGCCCTGTACCAAGAGTCGCGTGTCTTTATCAACTAGGATACTCAAGACAAATACCTCAACTGGATTTTTGCGCTGCCTTTACGGCCTTCCCGGCAGCCTCTTTGAAGCTGTAGGCTCTAATCAGATCCAAGCCAGATTCTTTCAGTATGCGGTCGCCCTCGTCAACATTGGTCCCGGCTAACCGAACGACAATAGGCACCTTGATATTCATCTGCTTGGACGCCGCTACTATCCCCTGGGCAATGACATCCGTCCGGGCCATACCACCGAATATATTTATCAGTATCGCCTTGACATCCGGGTCGGCGTTGACGATTTCGATTGCTTGAACGACGCGATCAGGGTCATTGAGTGTGCCGATATCGAGGAAATTCGCAGCGTTTCCCCCCTCCTGCTTCAGAAGATCGAGAACGGCCATGGCCAGGCCAGCGCCGTTGACCAAACACCCTACGCTGCCATCCAGCTTGATGTAGTTTTCAATACCCTTACTCTTAGCCTCCACCTCAAGCGGGTCCTCCTGAGAGGTATCGCATAGCTCCTGGATATCCTTCTGGCGAAAGGACGCATTATCATCGAGGTTGAGCTTGGCATCCGCAGCGAGCACCCTCCCATCAGCGGTAACGACCAGAGGATTTATCTCCACCAGTGAGCAGTCCTTGTCCTGAAACAGTTTGTAGAGGTTTGTTATCGCTTCTGTGGCTGCCCTCCTCTGCCCCTGTTCCAGATTCAGGTCAAAAGCCATCCCCCGCGCCCGATAGGGGTGGACACCAACTCCGGGGTCGATATGAGTTCTCAATATCCTCTCGGGGCTGGTTCTCGCTACCTCTTCAATATCCATACCGCCAGCCTCGCTGACCATGACCACAGGCATACCTACGACACCATCAATCACTATCCCCAAATAAAGCTCGCGCTCTATCTCTATTGCCTCCTCAACAAGAACAGCGTTCACTGGCACTCCATCAGGAGAGGTCTGGTGGGTAACCAGCCTGCTGCCGATCATCCCGCCGGCAGCTTTCTCAGCTTCCTCAGGTGATGAGACCACCTTTATGCCCCCAGCCTTGCCACGCCCCCCAGCATGGACCTGGGCCTTGACCATCACCCTTCCTCCAAGATCAGACGCTACCTTCCTGGCCTCAGCGGCTGATCTCGCCACCCTACCGCGAGGCACAGGGACGCCGTACTCAGCCAGCAGTTGTTTCGCCTGGTACTCATGCACCTTCATATCTCGTTCTCCTCACTCCTCCGAGTACTCCATAGACAAAAAAAATTCACCTGGAGACTATCCAAGTGAATCTCTGTATGTGATTTCGAATCGCACAGGGCTCGCTCCCCCGATAAAAACGCATTTCAGCCTA
>QIGA01000149.1 GCA_003229915.1 Chloroflexota bacterium | reverse complement strand
AGCGCTTCCACGAAGTTGACCTCATCGGGGGTGGCAATAGGGCCAATGACATTGCGCAGATGGCTAACGATCTCCTTCTTCAAGTCCGCTGACTGCGTAGCGCCTTTCTTCAGCGTGACAAACAGGACTATGGCCTCCCCCTTCACCTCGTCAGGCTTGCTCGCCACCGCTGCCTCGGTCACGGCAGGATGTGATACAGCCGCATCCTCCAGCTCCGCCGTGCCGATGCGATGTCCCGCCACTTTGAGCACTTCATCGGCTCTACCCAGCAGCCAGAAATAGCCGTCCTCGTCACGCATGGCGAAGTCGCCGGTATAGTACGACCCGGGGAAGCGCGACCAGTAGGCATCCTTATAGCGCTGCGGGTCGCCGTAGACATCGAGAAGCATTCCGGGCCACGGCTTTCTTATTATGAGCAATCCCGTTTGCCCCAGTGGTGCTTCGTTTCCCTCGGCATCCACCACAGCGGCATCTATGCCAGGGAGAGGGAAGGCCGCTGAACCCGGCTTGAGCGGTATGGGCTCGATCCCAGGTGTTGGGGATAGCATTGTGCCCCCGGTCTCAGTCTGCCACCAGGTATCAACGATGGGGCACCTCTCCTGACCTATGTTCTTGTAGAACCACTGCCACGCCTCGGGATTTATGGGCTCACCGACGCTGCCCAGAAGCTCAAGGCTCGACAAGTCATGTTTCTGAAGGTGTTCCTCGCCATAGCGCATAAACATGCGTATCGCCGTAGGCGAAGTGTAAAAGATGCTGACGCTATATTTCTCCACGATATCCCACCATCTCTCCACTGTGGGATAGTCGAGCGCCCCTTCATAAAGGACGATAGCCGCAGCATGAGAGAGTGGGGCATATACTATGGAGCTGTGGCCGGTCACCCAACCCACATCAGCGGTACACCAGTAGACCGACTCCTCCTTTATATCAAACACCCACTTGTACGCCGAGTGATTGTACGTAAGGTAGCCGCCTGTGCCATGTACTATGCCTTTTGGCTTACCTGTAGTGCCTGAAGTATAGAGGATATATAGCGGATGAGTAGATTCCATAGGCTCAGGCTTGACCATCCTATCCGCTTCATCGAGTAGAGAAGAAAGCCAGAGATCCCTTCCCTGTGTCATGGGCACCTTCTCGCCCGTTCTCCTGATAACAACGACTTTCTCCACCGACGGCGACAGTTTGGCCGCCTCATCAGCTATCTCTTTGAGCCCCAGAATCTTGCCACGGCGATACGACCCATCAGCGGTTATGAGTATTTTCGCCTGGATATCATTGACTCTATCCGCTATTGCCTTGGCGCTGAACCCTGAGAAGATCACCGTATGAACAGCCCCGATTCGAGCACAGGCCAGCATGAAGATAGGAAGCTCGGGAATCATCGGAAGATAGAGGGCAACCCGATCCCCCTTCTTGATACCGAGCTTCTGTAACACTGATGCGAAACGGTTGACTTCGCGAAACAGGGTGGAATAGCTGAGCACCCTTGTCTCTCCGGTTTCTCCTTCCCAATATATCGCCACCTTGCTTCTGCGCCAGGTCTTTACGTGGCGATCAACGCACTGGTAGCTGGCATTGAGCATGCCCCCCACGAACCACCGCGCATAGGGGGGATCCCAGTCGAGGACTCGATCCCAGGTCTTGTACCAGTCCAGCTTTCGCGCCTCCTCGGCCCAGAACCTCTCGGTGTCCTGGAGTGAACGAAGATGCATTTCATCGTAGTGCTTCGATGGCCATATGCGCGAATCTGTAGGCAGGGAGCTTGCGCCATCTCTTTCGCGGTCTTCACTCATGTTCCTCACCCTCCTTCATTTCACTGCCCCATCGTTCATAGATGTGTCATCCCAATCATTTCCTTGACATGGATGTGTGTCGATTCATCTATCCTTAAACCCTCTTCTATGAGCTCCAAGACCTTGGCCTTTTCCTCAGGAAACTTGTATCCATCATAGTCCTGCTTGAATAACGTGTATCGCCGGTCGCTATCTCTATACCATGCGTTCAGAAAATGATCGAAGCAGACCCTGCCCGTCACATCCAAATTCTCTACCAGGGTTTTCACCTCCCGCAGGCGCTCATGAGGCGATGAGAGCTCCAGGACCCCCTGAGAATAGTCCTCATATAACGGCAAACCTGGGCCAAGCATGAAGGGCCTCAGCCTGATGAAATCCGGGGCTATCTCGTTCAGAACCCTGGCGGTGTTCCTGGCGTGTTGATCTGACTTCGCCCTCCCTCCCAAATCAATCATCACATACTCGGAAAGCTCGAATCCCGCCTCCTTGGCCTTCTTCCCCGCCTCAATATGCTCCGCCGCTGTCACGCCTTTATCCACATAACTCAGCACCTCATCATCACCAGTCTCCATCCCAACGTGGAGCCGTGACAAGCCAGCCCGGTTCAGTTCCTTCAATTCCTCCAAAGACTTCTTGACAACAGTCTTCGCTCTGGCATATGAGGTGATCCGCTCTATCGTCGGGAATGTCTCTTTCAGATATCTCAAAACTCCGAGCAGTTGCTCTGTTGGCATGATCAGGGTATTGGCATCCTGCAGGAAAACCGTCTTCGCACCGAAGCGCAGCCAGTTAAATACCATGACAAAGCAATGGTTAGCATTTAGGTTGGGATCACTCCGTATGATAGCGGTTCCCACATCTGCATTCACTGCGCCACCATACTCCAGTTTCCATGAAATCGCCTTTATCTCGTCCGCTATTGCCTTGACGGTGTCGATGTCTTTCTCTATCTCATCAACACTTCGCAACTGGAACTTCTCACGATTGTATATCATGCCGTAGCAGAACTTGCACCTGTTCCAGGAGCAATTCCGTGTTGCCCTGAGCAGCAGAGAATGACTTCCCCCTTCGCTAGGTGGCCTTATTGGCCCCACCTCTAAAGAATAGCTGCTTAGCTTTGCCGTATCGACTGTGTGAGTTCTCGGAACATTCATTGATGCATCATACGCCATTTCTTAGTCACCTCAACCCAAGCATGGAAGTGAATTTTCCTCCTCGGCCCATTTGCTTCATCAGCTTCTGCATTTGTCGGTGCTGGTTAAGCAATTGGTTGACATCCTGCGGAGTGGTGCCGCTGCCCCTGGCGATACGCTTTCGCCTGCTGCCATCGATTGTGTTGGGATTATGCCTTTCATAAGGAGTCATGGAGAAGATTATGGCTTCGACCCTTTTCAATTGTTTTTCATCTGCCCCCTGAGGCAATTTACGGGAGAGATTTGAGATCCCAGGAACCATCTCCATAAGCTGGCTAATAGGTCCCATCTTTCTTATCTGTTGCAGTTGCTCCAGGAAATCTTCAAGGTCGAAGCCGCCACGGCGTATCTTGCGCTCCAGCTCCTTTAGCTTCTTCTCATCGGTTGCCGCCTCCGTCTTCTCGATAAAGGTGAGTATATCGCCCATGCCGAGGATTCGAGATGCCATTCGATCGGGATAGAAGAGCTCCAGGGCATCCAGCTTTTCACCGATTCCAATGAATTTGATCGGCACACCCGTAACCGAGGTGATAGAGAGCGCCGCTCCGCCCCGCGCATCGCCATCCATCTTGCTCAGTATCACGCCTGTCAGTCCCACAGCAGCATTAAATTCCTCGGCTATCTTCACGGCCTCCTGTCCAGTCATGGCGTCAGCCACGAGCAACACCTCAGTGGGGCTAAGCCTCTTGCCAAGTTCACTGAGCTCGCTCATTAATTCCTCGTCGATATGAAGCCTGCCCGCGGTATCGATGATCACAATGCTTGCCGCAATCTCCTTGGCTCGCTTCATCGCATTGGAGCAAATGGCTAACGTAGAGTTCCCCTCCGCGAAGACAGGAATGTCAATCTGCTTGCCCAGAGTAGCAAGCTGATCTTTGGCGGCAGGACGATACGGGTCAGCAGCAACCATCAGCAGGCGTTGTCCGCCTTTCCTTAGATGCAGAGCTATCTTGGCGGTGGTAGTAGTTTTACCCGCGCCTTGAAGTCCGACAATCAATATCACGGTGGGTGGCTGAGTAGCATGTCTTAGCTTCTGTTGCCCACCACCCAGGATAACAACCAGTTCATCATTGACGATCTTTATCACCTGATGCGCTGGGGCCAGGCTCTCCAACACCTCGCCGCCCACAGCGCGCTCCCTTGCCCTGGACACAAAGTCCTTCACGACCTTGAAGTTGACATCTGCCTCCAGCAGCGCCAGCCTCACCTCGCGCAGCGCCTCGTCAACATCTTTCTCGGTCAATTTCCCTTTGCTGGAGAGCTTCTTGAAAACGCTCCCTAGCTTGTCAGATAGGGTCTCAAACATTTGCCTCCTCTAAGCCTATTCTAGCTTGGGTCAAATAGGTTGGTCAAGTTCGCTCAGACCCCTAATCCGTGAATAAGCCTCCGAAGTCAAATCCTTATTCGGATATTGCCTGCCGACGAATCATGGCGAGACCTTCGGCAAACGTAGCGTTGCCACTCCTATGGCAACGAATCCTCGTCGTGACAGGGAGGCTTCAGCCCTCAGCTATTAGAGTGGGTAGGGTGGGTGCAGCGTAGCGAAACCCACCGTTCAGTTGTGCATTTGGGGTGGTGGGTTCCATTTCATTCCACCCACCCCACGATGCTAGTTTACTCGAATCTACCTCATATTTGGAACTGATCACCATATCCACGGATTAAGGTTAGACGACCTTCTGTTGACAGGCGATAGGGGTAGTGCTAGACTCGCAAAAGGCTAGGAGAGTCTCCGAAAACTTAGTAAAACAGGGGTAGCCTAGAGCATCTGATCTAGGCACAATTGGAGCAGATGCTCCAACCTACCCACGATTCTCCAACAGGATCCTAAGAACTACCCGCTAGGAGGAGAAGGGTGCTGAAGAAGACTATTCCTC
>QIGA01000034.1 GCA_003229915.1 Chloroflexota bacterium | reverse complement strand
GGATTGCACCCAATGGCTTTTTGTTCAAGTCTAAGCTTGACTTGGGCCCAAGAATGAGGGTTTGACTGGGCACCCGCAGACAACCGCGCGATTTGCATTAGGATGGGAATTTCGAGCCCGAGCATAACCTATCTCTTGCCTTGAGTCATTTTTACCCACGCCAGCGCACCAGGGATGCCCAGCCATACATCTGCGAATTCGGCAACATATGATACAGCTTCATCCTCATCGCCGAAACCTATACGATCCGGCAGGTCGAGCGGCATTTTCCTCTCTCCAAGCAGGTAAGGGACAACATAGGGGTTTTGCTTCATTGCTTTCCGGAGTTGTTTATTGGCTTCACGACTAGCGCCCTGCTGAATAAAGCTGATCAGCGCTCGCGTGAAATACCAGACTGCTGAGTATTCGTCCTTATACTGATCCAGCAATTCCTCGGCAGCGTCAATATCATTTTTCTCCATCAGACATCTCAGCAGTTTATAACGAACACCCTGATTATCGTTGGTGTTCAGTTGGAGCATACCGCGGTAATGCTCTATGGCAGCTTCATATTCCCCGCGAGCGAACAGGCAGTCAGCCAGCCCTTCACGAGCTCGCATATAGGGCCGCGTCTCAATCAACCCCCAGAAATATCCAGCGGATTCAGCGAATACTTTTGGCCCCAGAGCGCGCTCACCTGCTTCTATACCCCGCTGGTACCAGTTTCGTGCCTGTTCGAGCGTTTCCGCTGCTTCCTCTGCCAGGAGAACGTAAGCGTCGGGGCAGTCCTGGTATATCTTAAGAGCTTCCATCGCCAAACGTATCCGCTCTTTCTTCTCCGGGGCTTCCAGCCCCTTATACACTAGCTCTTGTGCTTGCTCAGACGGTGTCTCAGGAGTCCAGTCGGGAATATGCCCCTTTGCATTAAACTGGCGAAGAAATGCATTTACTTCAGCAGTTGACTCGAAGTCGTGGCCTCCTACCAGCTTTTGAATGCCACGTAGATTACGCTCCATCAGTCTCCAGTCGGGAATGTGCATTGGCTCGGCTACTTTACCACAGCATTTCTTATATTTCTTCCCACTCCCACAGGGACAGGGGTTATTTCTGCCAACCTTTGGTTCAGTCCTTGCCATCTCCTGTTCTGTAATGTCCTCGTAGGGTATGCGGGAAGACGCATTGCCCTCAAGAAAAATTCGAATGATGAAAGCCGAAAGTTCTGCTGCCTTCTCACGAGACATTTTGGCTATATCGCTTAGCCTTGAGCCAAATTGCTCAGGGATTTCTTTAGCGATTCTCTTTAATATGGCAGCGTCAGCAATTAATGGCGCACCTGTCGTCATGGAGAATTCACCATCACCTGGAGTAATAACCCGGCCCGCAAAGACGAGGCCGGCTACAGCCGTTTCGCTAAACGCAATATCCATAATAAAGCCGCTATCTCCCCTAAGTAAATCGTGCGTTTGGACACCGAATCCCATTACAACCTCGTCGACAGCGAACACCGAGTAACGAGCCTCCAGCATGGCATCAAGAAGGATCCTCTCATCTGAATCAGCCTCGATAGAAGCCTGAGCTGCATATCTTTCAACTACATTTTGCCCATCCCACAGATAGTCGTAAATGCAGTAGTCCATTAACGCGGGTATTTCGCTTGCCGACCCAAAAGCCGGGGTGTCATTCATGTAAATGCCCAGCACCTTGCCACAATCTTCTAGTGCATTCTTTGGCAGCCAATCCAAGAGAATGCTATGTAAGTTTCTGTGGGTAGCTCGAAGCTGCTGATAGCGGGCCAACTCTTCCCCAATTGATTTGTCCATAGGCCTCCCTTATGATTCAAGTGGTATTGCCAGAAGCCAGCAGGCGTGTCTCCTGACCTTTTGTTGCTGACTCTTGCCTCCCAACAACGTGGGCTCAGTTTCCGCCTTTACCTAATAAGACAATACCACTACAGCCTTCGATTCTCAATACCATGGATCTAGAGAGGTCAACTCGTATGCATCGCTGACAAGCCCTTTCAGGCCTTGTTCATGGCAACTTCCAGCGAGTGTTTGGAAATGTGGTAGAAAAAGTAAAGTCCAGTATGTTCGTGGTAAGTGGAGATAGGATATTGACAAAGGTTGATGAAAGTAGTACAAATAGCTTGCGGGAACACTTCTTAGGATAAGCCTGCAGACATTTACGTCCCACACCGTCCAAATCGCTTCCTTGATAGGAGGGCCTTAGTTGTGGGTCTTTCCCCCGTTCTCATTGCTCAACAAGGATACTTGCCCCCCCCAAGTGTCGGAGAGACAATTGAGAGGCACTGAGTGTGCCTTTCGGTAAAGCTGGATTGAACTTACAATAGCGGTGCTAACCTCAACGGCGTTGACCGCTTGAGTAAATGAGACCAGACATCAGAGCAAGAGAATACAGGAAGCAACTAGACGGCGGAATGTCTCAGGAGCCTAAGTTTTCGGGAGGGGTAGTTCAAGGTGATGGCAGCATTAGGCTGCGCTTAAATTCTGTGAAGGAGGTGACCAGATGGCACTAGGAGATCTAGGGAAGAAAGTAAGTCAAGCTCTGGCTGAGACGATTAGGGGGGCAGGAGAGGTCGGACAAAGCGCGATAGACGTCGCCCGCAATAATGTTGTGGATGGTCTTCGTGGCGTGGGAGATGTGGTCAAGGAGGCTACAGGACTGGCAGGGGACTCCGTTGCAGGTGCGATAGACGCTGCCAATCAGGTTGGTGCCGAGCTTGGCTCCGCAGCGAAGGGAGCTATCATCGGTACAATACAGGGAGTAGGAGAGATTACTACGGTGACAGCGGGCGTAGTAAGCGATACTATCCGGGCAGCGATAAAGGGCACCAGCGAAGTGGGTGGCGATGTGGCCAAGGTAGCTCGAGATGCTGCTGACGGTGCGCTGGCAACTACTAAAAGCGTTGGCCTCGGTCTGGAAGATACAGCATTTAGCGTTGCCAGAGGAGCGATCCAGGGCGCAAAGGAGACAGGCACAGACCTGGGATTAGTAGCAAAGGCTACCATTCAAGGAACTATCAGCGGCACCAAGGAGACCGGCGGCGATGTGATGGAGGCTATCCAGAGCGTGGCGAGTGGGGCGATAAAGAGCACTGCGGAGGTCGGTGGCGATTTGGCTTCAGTGGCCCTGAACGCCGTGGAGGGAGCTATTGAGGGAGCAAAAGGGGTTGCATTGAATACCGAAGATGCAGCATCGGCCGCCGCCACCGGTGCAGTGGAGGCGGCTCGTGAAGTTAGTGAAGCCGCTGTCAATACTGTCACTAGCGCCGTCTCCGGAACCGTTTCAGGGGTCAAGGTAGTTATTAAGTCTCCCTTCAAGAAAGAATAATAGAAGCAACAGCAACCCTTGCGTAACCGGCCAGACTGGTAGCATATAACAATGAGTTCTCAGGCAGGCCCATCAGCTTTGCTGCCATGAGGCGAGTGTGTGTGCGTTACGCCGGCTGACTTATAGGACACTGTAGGGGGCGGACCTCACTGATATCCGCCCCCTAGTTTCTAGTCCTCGGATCAATACATGCGTGCATCGGATGGAATTCGGCGCCTACGGGATCCAAGCTAGCAGATGTGGAGCTTAATAAGGTCTCATTTCCAAGCGACGGTAAGACACCTCCGCGAGAAGCAGCGGCAGATCAAAGGACGTCTCCTCGAGATCCCGGCGGTGCAACTGGTGGTACGTACAGCCCAGGAGTTGGGGGCTGATGACGCAACACATATGGCAGCCGGGGTGGCCTATTACGCTATCCTCTCTTTGTTTCCACTCCTGTTGGGACTCATAGCCCTGTTTGGCCTGTTCCTGCCCTCCGAAACTCTGCAGGAGGGGCTCTTTGACTTTTTCGAACGTAACCTCCCAGGCGCTGTTGACGTGCTGGAGCGCAACATCACGGATGTCATACAACTGCGTGGTGCCGTCGGACTGCTGGGCTTAGTTGGTCTGTTCTGGTCCGCAAGTGCTATGTTCGGCGCCATCGGCCGGGCCACCAATCGTGCCTGGGACATTCACCAGGACCGCCCATTTCATATAAGAAAGCTGCGCGACCTAGCCATGGCATTGGGCACCGGTATACTGTTCCTCCTCTCCCTCGGAGCGACCGCGGTTCTCTCCATCCTGAGCGGTATGGATCTTCCTGGGGTGGGGGCCGCTTCCAACTTTGGCGCCGGGCTCTTAGGGTTCTTGTTCAGCCTGGCTATCTTCCTGGCTATATACAAATTCATTCCCAACACCAAAACCTTCTGGCGCTATGTCTGGCCTGGGGCGCTACTCGCAGCCATCCTTTTTGAAATCGCTAAGAGCTTGTTTGTCCTTTACCTTAGCTACTTCGCCGACTACGCGTCAGTCTACGGTTCTGTAGGCTCTGTTATCGCCCTACTTGTGTGGATCTACATTTCCGCGTTCATTCTCATCCTGGGAGCGGAGTTCAGTGCTGAGTACGGCCGCATGCGCGAAGGAGTGAGCCGGGGAGTCCCTCTATCGTCCGTTCCCCCACAACCTCAACGGCCTAAGTCAAACGGTTGAAATGCCTCAAGAATATGATGACCGTTTGGTTTCGGTCGTGATCCTGTACGAGAAGACTTTCTGGGGATGATCGGTTGTTTGTCTGGATGTCCGACACATATGGAAGGTCTAGTGTAGTGCTTCCTAAATATCGTTAGTTATGGTATATTGGTGGTCATGAGAACCAGTAAACGGATACATGTGAGTGACAAAGATCGGGTACAGTTGGATCAATTGATACGGAATGGGAATACACGGCAACGGGTGGCTGTTAGGGCACGTATTGTGTTGCTTACTGTCGATGGCGTACCCACGGGGCAGATCATGCGGCAACTGGGCACGACTACCCCAACGATCAGCCGGTGGCGTGATCGCTATGAGACAGCCGGG
>QIGA01000106.1 GCA_003229915.1 Chloroflexota bacterium | reverse complement strand
TGCCCTTGCTGAGATGGTCAACTGAGAAAACCAGGTTTTTTATGGCTGAAGAATTAATCGATGTTTTCCTCAATAAATGGAGAAAAATCCTCATCAGGCGTGAGGGGAATTTTGTCTGGCTGCATCTGGGTGGGGTGGCGTGCTACGAAGTCATACCGAATTTCATAAGAGGAGTCAAATTCAGGATTGATTCAACTGATGGCGAAATCAGTACAGATGGTGGGACAGAAGCTGTTGCACGACACTGGCGGAGATGCATCGAGGAAATGAAGAATCATGATGATGAGGCGGTTTTGGAGGCTCGAAGTGAAATCTTGCATCTTCTCAATCCGGAGAGGTGGAACGAAGAACTTGGCAAATCGTGGAGCTTTGCGGCTGAAAGGGCACACGTAAACTTTGGCAAAATCCGACCTGTGATAAAAAAATGGATTGCCAAGTATGAGGACCGGTGCAACCTTGACGAGCCCTTCGGGGGGAGGTTGTCAACAGGAAGATATCCTGCCCCGGGTGGTGGTATGGTCTAGCAATAGTATTAAGATATTTGAGTTTGGACAAAGGCGAGCGAGGCCTCGGGAGCAGACTGCGAATGATATATGGGGCGTGGGGGAACTCGAACTCCCACGCCCTTCGCTTTGCCCCCTGAGGAAGCTAGGGTATGAGAGGGCCTATTTCCCCAGCAACATCCTGGAGATGATCAGCTTCTGCATCTGTGGTGTGCCGTCGCCCATCTGGAAGCCGACGACATCCCTCAGCCGCTGCGAAATGGGGTGCTCCGTGCTATAGGCTGGATGCCCTATGATCACCATACAGTCCTTGATGGCTTGGATCGACACCTCGACGCCATACCACTTAGCCATGGAGCATTCTGCCATGTAGGGAAGCCCCTGGTCTTTAAGCCACAAGACCCGGTAACACAGTAACCTTGCCGCTTCGACCCTGGTGTAGTGCTCGGCGATGAGGAAAGACACCCCCTGGTATCTGGAAATGGGTTGGCCGAAGGCGATGCGTTCTTGGGACCAGGCTATCGCTTCTTCGAGCGAAGCTTGAGCCCGGCATAAACAGGTAAAGGCAGTGATAACCCGGAGCCAGTCAAGGGTACTCAGGATCATGTAGAAGCCTTTGCCCTCCTCGCCCTCACGGTACTTGGCGGGAACTCGGACCTCATCAAACACTGCTATACTGGGAACTAAATTGGGGTTGCCCATCCAGGGGAGGTGTGATCTGGTTATGCCGGGGAGATTCATAGGTACCCAGAACATGCTTACACCCTTGAAGCCAGCGGTTGGGTCGGTTTTGACGGATATCGAGGCTACGTCAGCTACCATGGCGAAGGGGATGGGGAACTTCTCACCGCTGATAATGTAGTTGTCACCATCTCGCACAGCCTTAGTTACTATACTTGCAGCGTCTGAGCCAGCTGCTGCCTCAGTGAAACCGAAGGCGTGCCTCCGCTCCCGTTTGATCAAGGGAGGGAACCACTCATCCTGCACCTCCTCCGGCAGTGTCTCAAGGAGGGTACTTGTCGCTTGCATGGCGCCAACAGTTTCTACATATGGGTCTACCTTGGCAGACTCCTCGAAGATAATGCCCAGAGACACAGCATCGACCTGCTGACCCCCATACCGGGCAGGTACGTTGAGGGCTGTCCACCCCATGTCAACTATCTTTTTGTCTATTTCAGGCAAGGCTTCATAAAGCTCCATGGGGCCCATTTTGCATCGCTCGAGAGCCCCTGGGGCAAGCTCTTTCTGAGCGAATCTCCTCACCTCTTGGCGTAGCATTTCCTGAGCCTCAGTAAAGCCGAATCCTCCCATATGCCCACCCTCCTTTTACGGTCATACTTCAACCGACAAAGATTCGAAGGGCAAGCGCGAGTATAGGCCTGCGTTTGCGAAAGCCAGCTTGTATCGTTGATGCCCTCGTGGTGACAATGGATCAGGAAGGCCCGAATCCAAGCTGCGCCTTTATGCCGAGCCGATACCTTGCCCCTATTCGTTCTCGTAAGGCAAAGACATCAATGAGAGCGATTGGTGTCTCTTAGCACTTCCGAAGTAATTCTGATGACCGTAAGCTCCTGTCCAAGACAGCATGTCATATCACCAAGAGCGATGGCACCTTCCTGATTTCGAGAGCGAGGAGGGTTTCGCTTGCCCTGATACCCTCAATGCCAGCTAGCTCCTTCATCACAAAGTGAGCCAATTCCTTTGGTGAAGGGACGGCTATGATGGCGGCAATGTTGTACCGACCGGCTACGAGTGCGAGCATATGAACTTGCGACTTGGCCGCCAGTTGTTCAAGTACCGAGTCGATGTGTTTGGGGTCCACATTCAGACCTATCATAGCGGAGGAGCCGAGCCCAATCATATCGGCGTCGACAGCAGCAACAATACGTACCACTCCCTCAGTTATCAGCCGCCGTATTCTTCTTGTCACCGTGCTCTTGCTAGTGCCAAACCTCCGAGCCAGTTCGGTGTGGGCACGGTACCCATCCTTTTGTAATTCCGAAATCAGTTTCCTATCCAGATCGTCCAGCGTAACCATGGATTGTCTCCTTCCTCTTCCTTCTCGTTTCTAGCACAGCATTCTTTTGTATAGCATCCCAGCCTACCTGAAGTACATGACTCGGCTAATCGCGATCTCCATGTCCTCCAGCCCCTAAGAAAGTCATTGACCCGTATAATCTTTAATATGCAGTCCATTGTAGCATAATTACGCGGTTTCGCGCAATATTAGCCCACAAAAGGATTGACATCTTTGAGCCAGCGGATTATAATCGCTGGCATCCTTTTCGTAGGGGATGCTCAAGCTAGCCTTCGTTGAACGCTTTGCGAATGGAGGGCTTTGAGCGCATGGAGGAATAGTCTCAAACCTTGCGCATTTACCCAGAATCTTAATACTGAAAGTGATGGGCAGCCTGCTGTTCCGCCAAAGCGGACAGAAACGAGACATAAGATGAGGTTCCAGTTTACTGAACAAGAGGAGTCATTTCAAAAGGAGGTCGAAGATTTCCTGAGGAAGGAACTACCGCCAGGGTGGGCCGAGGAATCTTTGCAATGGCCTGGGGGATACGGCTCCCACGAGGTCGACGAGGAGCATTGGCGCATCAACCAGCAGCTCCAGCGCAAGATAGCAGCGAGAGGTTGGGCCAGTATATCGTGGCCTAAGGAATATGGTGGCGAGTACTCGCCTATTGAACACGCTATCTTCGACGAACGTACAAGCTATTATCGTATACCGCCTCCTGGTTTCGGTGCCACTGTTGCGGGGCCCACCATCCTGCTTTTCGGCAGTGAGGAGATGAAGCAGGAATGGTTGCCAAGGATCGCCAGGGCCGAGGTAGAGTTTTGGTTTGCCTATAGTGAACCCAACGCCGGCTCCGACCTCGCCGCATTGCAGACTCGTGCTGTGGAGGAAGGTGATGAATTTGTGATCAACGGCCAGAAGATCTGGGGTAGTGGCGCTCACCTCATTGACTATGCCTGGGTCGCTGTTAGAACAGACCCTGATGCTCCAAGACACAGAGGGATCAGCCTATTTATCGTCGATATGAAGACCCCAGGGATCACCATCCGGCCTTTGACAAACATATGTGGCGTCCATTCCTTCAACGAGGTTTTCTTCGACAATGTGCGCGTTCCCCGGAAATACCTTATCGGTGAGAAGAATCAGGGGTGGTACTACTTGGTAGCTGCTCTGGACTTTGAGAGGCTCATGGTAGGCATTGGTGGTTTCAAGCGAGTTTTTGAGCTGTTTGTTGATTATGTTAAGGAGACGAGCCCTGATGGCGAGGCCTTAAGAAATAATCAGCAGGTGCGCCATAGGGTGGCGGAGATAGCGGTCCAGATCGAGGTAGCCTACATGTTCTACTGGCAGACAGCCTGGATGCTGAGCAAAGGGTTGCACCCTAATATGGAAGCCTCTGTGCTAAAGCTGTGGATTACCGAGCTGAGCAGGCATTTCGCCGATGCCGCCATGCAAATCCTTGGTCCCTATGGGCAACTAGAGACGGGGGCCAAGTTGGCTCCCTTGAACGGACTGGTGCCGAGAGGATATCTGGATTGTATCTCAGCTACTATTGGCGCAGGCACATCGGAAATCCAGCGGAACATCATCGCCATAAGAGGACTGGATCTGCCGCGGAAATAGACCTATGTTTAGTACTCTTGACGGAGACGAGTAAGAATCGTGGATCTTGGTCTCACCGAAGAGCAGGAAATGCTCAAGGCAACAGCCCGTGATTTCCTGGAGAGGGAGTGTTCCAAGTCACTGGTGAGAGACATGATGGAGGATGAGCGGGGCTATCCTCCCGAGCTGTGGCGCAAGATGGCGGAACTGGGATGGATGGGGCTGGCAATCCCGGAGAAATATGGCGGTGTCGGTGGTGACTTCTTCGATCTCGTGGTTCTCCTGGAGGAGATGGGACGAGCTTGTTTGCCCGGTCCTTTCTTCTCGACCGGGGTGGTCGGTGGCCTGGCCATTTTGGCTGTGGGCACTGAGGAGCAGAGGCAGGAGTTACTCCCCAGGATTGCCAAGGGCGAGATGATCGTCACTCTGGCTCTGATGGAACCTAATGCCCGCTACGATGCCTCTGGTGTGAGAACCAGTGCCACCGCTGACAAGAATGGATACATCATCAATGGCACCAAGCTCTTTGTGGAAAATGCTCACATCGCCGATTACATACTGTGTGTGGCCCGGACGGCCAAGGGCAGGGCGCCTGAGGAGGGACTCACCCTGTTCCTGGTGAATGGCGAGAGCACGGGGATCAACTGCACCCTGCTGAAGACCCTCGCCGCTGACAAGCAGTGTGAGGTAGTTTTCGAGGATGTCATGGTGCCCAAGGGGAACGTCCTCGGGGAGCCAGGCCAGGGCTGGGCCGTGGTGGAGAAGCTACTGGAGCAGGCCACCGTAGCTAAATGTGCCGAGATGGTCGGTG
>QIGA01000148.1 GCA_003229915.1 Chloroflexota bacterium | reverse complement strand
AGGATTTTTCTCCATTTATTGAGGAAAACATCGATTAATTCTTCAGCCATAAAAAACCTGGTTTTCTCAGTTGACCATCTCAGCAAGGGCAAAATCCTGGGTAGTGTGTCATACCAGGAAGCAGGAATCTTTACGGGCAAGGGCATAATGGTCAGCGCGTTCACCTCCCTTACGATCTCCTTTTCGCTCATCCTGAATCACCTCCTTCCTATATTTGGTTGCCGAAGATTTACGAACTATGACGCCCATACGCAACACAGCGTTACACGGGGAATTCAACCTGGATGGCCGGCGCTTACTTGTCGTATATAACTTATTATACATAAGCTATCGTTCAATCGTAAACGACTATCGCTATAAGTAGCGATTTAGTCAATTGAATCCCTTACCAGAGCTATCAAATGCGGCTGTTTCGCGAAGGGCGCGAAACGAAAGGGAGAAACCCGCCGATGTGCCTTACACGGTAGCGGATTATTGAGATACTACAATTACTGCTAACATTCCGCCAACTCGCCTCTACTTGACATTAGTGCTAGCTAGAATATCTTGGCCGGTTATGCCTTCAGAAGTAGCGCTAAGGGCCCCAGCTTCTCCCGCTAACAAAGCGTCAGCACATAAGACCCTTCACCCCGAACTGCTTTGAGGATTGTCATCCCGCTTTGGCTACAACAGTTCTCTCAAGAGTTTAATCCATTTTGCCCTTGAATTCAAGGTGAACGTCACCCCAAGGACTGCCGTTGCATTGGATACAACAAGTGTATGTGCTAGAATACGATAATCCATTCCTTGTCAGCTCGCCCAAACTGCGGAAGGAGGAAGGCCATGTCCCAGGTGCTCTTCTTCAGCTACGCAAATGATATTAACCCTCTGTCTGGCCTACAACGCCTCATTTCTAAGTCGCCACTTTCAGATATGATCCCAAAGGATGAGCCCGTTGCAATAAAGCTGCATATGGGAGAACTGGGTAACATAAGATATCTCAGGCCTGCTTTGGTGCGCAAAGTAGTTGACATTGTGAAGAGCAGAAAGGGCAAACCATTTCTGTTCGATACCGTTGTCTCCTACCCCGGTGAAAGACAGACAAAGAAAAAGTACTTGAGAACAGCTGCCGGTAACGGTTTTGTTAAGTCTAGTATGAATGCGCCTGTGGTGATAGCAGATGATGAAGACGAGCAACAAACGATAGCGATCATGAATCGAATCGATGGCTGTCAACTGAAGGAGGTAAAGGCTCCCGCCTTACTGCTCCAGTCGTCGTGTCTGATAGTGCTGTCACATGTTAAAGGCCACGAGCTTACAGGTATAGGTGGTGCTGTGAAGAATCTTGGAATGGGCTGCGTGTCCACGGCAACCAAACGCGCACAGCACCATGTAAACATGCCCCTGTTCAACGAAGAAAGCGACTGCGATAGCTGTGGCAGGTGCGCTGAGCTGTGCCCAACAGACGCAATAGAGTTAGTCGATGGAAAGCCCGAGAGGGCAGTGGCGGAATGCATAGCTTGTGGCACCTGTTACATTAAGTGCCCCTCGCACTGCTGGGTTTGGCCACCTAGAGCAAAAGAAAAACTTCAGGTCTGCCTCGGGCACACAGCCAGCGCTGTAGTGTCAGCTCACAGGGGCAAGATAGCTTTCGTGAACTTCATTCAGGATGTCGTCCCCCTCTGCGACTGTGCTGCCGCCTCAGGGAAACCCATCGTACAAGATGTCGGCATCACGTTTTCGTTGGATCCCGTGGCTATCGACAAGGCATCAATCGACTTAATAGACCAAGCGCCCATCATCCCTGGTTCCACCTCTGCGAAGCCACCTGACCTCCTGGGGAAGATACACCATACCAATAGCTTGATACACCTGGAAACAGCCCAGAAACTGAAGCTCGGCAGCATTAAATACGAGCTTATCTCGGTGTAGGTGTATAAACCCTATCACTGACTGCGGGTTTAAGAAGATAATCCGGCAAGTGAATTCGGGGATGAATACTCTTCAGATAGTGCAAGCTAAAACTATCTCTGAAAAGATCGTTCGCACCTAGTAGATTATTTCTGCATCTATCAGGCGTGCTATTTCCTTGAGGGATATTCCCAAAAGCTCTCCCAAGACATACTCGTTGTGTTCACCTATCATCGGCGCAGACCTGGTAACTCTGGCAGGGGTCTCCGAGAGACGCCATGGGGGCCCGAGCACGAGCTGTTTGCCCAACGTCGGGTGCTCCACTTCGGCAGCTAGGTTTCGAGCTTTGAAATGGGGATCGCTGAGAATCTCTTCATTGCTAAGTGAAGGCATCGCGGCAACCCCAGCCTTCTGCAGAATCTCAGTAACTTCATAATGTGTGTGATTAATCGTCCAGTCTCCAACTAGTCTGTCGAGCTCCTCTCGATTCTTCCAGCGCTCATAGGCGTCCGAGAACCTCTCATCGCTTGCCCACTCGGGATGTCCGGCAGCATCACAGAATGCCCTCCATTCCGCATCAGTGGAAATAGCGATGCTAACCCACTTGTCATCGCCCTTGCAGCGATAGCAATTGTGGGGTGCCATGATTCTATCGTGATTCCCGTTCCGGGTTTGCACCTTGCCGTTCATAATGTACTCCATAAGGGCATCGCCCGTGAAAACCGCCAGGCTCTCCACAGAGGATAAATCTATGTGCTGCCCCTGGCCAGTATGCTGCCTGTGGTTCAGAGCAGCCATGATTGCGAAAGCGCTGGTGGTGGCGCTCATGAGGTCGACTGAACCTGTCATGGGGCTCGGCAGGCCATCGCTGTAACCTGTTAAGTGTGCCAGCCCACTATAGCATGCAAAGCTGGGGGCATATCCTCCATACCGACGCAGAGGGCCCTCGGACCCAAAAGCTGAGGAGGAGAGCATAATAATGTCGGGCTTCGCGTCTTTCAAAACGTCATAGCCCAGACCAATCCTGTCCAGGGTGCCGGGACGCATGTTTTCACTCACCACATCGCTAATCTGAACTATCCTTCTCAGCAGACCGATCGCCTGTGGCTGTTTCAGGTTAAGCCTCACCGATAGCTTGTTGAGGTTAAGGCCATTGAAGATAGGAGATTGATCAATACCCTCGAATGTCTGTGATCCCATAGTCAATGTCATTGTTCGCGTCGGGTCAACACGCGCCAAGCTCTCGATCTTAATGACCTCCGCTCCGAGAAAGGCCAATAAGCTGGTGGCATAAGCTCCTGCCCATAACCAGCAGAAATCGGTTATTCTAACCCCTTGCAAAGCAAAGGCGCTCATTCGTGAACCCTCGTTGCCTATATGATCCCCGTTTCCGCCATTGTTACCAGATCCCTTTTGTCGTAGCCAAGACGCTCACAATAGACAAACCCATTGTGTTGACCGAGCAGGGGAGCGGCGCGCTCAGCCCTCCAGGGTGTTCTGGAGAATTTATAGGGTGCTGTGGGGTATTTCAGGTTGCCTGCCTTGGGATGATCGATCTCGCCGAAGAAGCCTCTAGCTTCCATCTGGGGGGACTCCGCTAAATCCTTCGCGGTATTAACAGGCGCTGCTGCTACAGCCCTGTCCTGGAATCGGTGGAACAGTTCTTCTTTGGAATACTGTGCTATGAATTCCTCAATATGCGGGGTTATCTCGTCGCCGTGCAAGTGGCGACTCGCCCACTGGGAAAACCTCTCGTCCTCAGCCAATGACGGCTTACCTATCGATCTCGCAAAATCGCGCCATTCGCGATCTGTCAGTGTTGACACCATGATATGGCCATCCTGGCATTTCATCGGTGTCGGCATTAGGGCAGGATGTTTCAGCCTCGTGCGTACCACCTCCATGTTGGCGAACATAACCACAACTTCCAAACCAACCATGGTCATGAGCACATCCTGTTTTGAGACGTCTATATGCTGCCCTAAACCAGTTGCGTACCTACTGTACGCCGCAGCAAGCGTAGCTATAGCAGCGCTTAGCCCGCAAATGGAATCCCCTACAAGTCCCCCGGCCTTGACCGGTTCCCGGCTTAGATCGGGCGACATGGTCGGCAATAAGTAGCCTTCTCCGCCAGCGTGATGGCAATTGAGCTCGTAGGCTTTGTAATCGCGGTAGGGCCCGGTCTGCCCGAACGGTGTAATGGACGTCATAACCAGGCGTGAGTTTATTTCTTTGAGATCACCGTAGGCCAATCCATGCTGTTCCATCACCGCCGGAGGATTGTCCTCTACAAAGATATCGGTTTGCTTGATCAACTCCTTTAGAATGCGCTTGCCTGTCTCCGTAGTCACATCCAAGGTTATTCCCAGTTTGTTGGTGTTAAGGTAGAGGAAGAGCCCGCTCATTTCGGGATGCGGGGTATCTTCCAGGAAAGGGCCCTTTCGTCTGGAGTCATCACCAACGCCAGGGGCTTCAATCTTAATCACCTCTGCACCAAGATCAGCAAGCAGCTTGGTACAATATGGCCCAGTTACGAAGTTCCCTAGCTCCAAGACCTTCAGATGTCCCAAGCACTGTTCAGCCATAATCGCCATTGCGTATCCTAAGCAAAATTTAGCGAGAACCAAGAAAACCTGGTTCTCGCTAACGGGCGTGTTATTCAGCCAGCCTGCATGCAGTTATTTTAGCATGTTCCAGGCGTGCCACACAAGCGACACGCCTGGCCTGAGAGAGGTGCCGGTGCTCCGCAGAACAGATCGCCAGTGTCGGCTAAGCCTCTTTTCTTACGTCTACCAAAACATCACAGAGTGCCGCATTTGGCCCCAGGGTCGACTGTTGGGCCGTGTTTATCCTCTCATGGGCTAACTGGTTGATGGCTACCACGCCGGCCTTTGTCCGTTTGGTTAGCTTCGCTCGTAGCTTGACATAACCGCAGTCGGTGAAGACACGAAACTACATAACAAGTCTGACAAGGCTACCGCTACTCAATAACCTTTTCCTGGGTCAGGCGATCGAGTTCGCCCTCGCTGCAACCAAGCATGGTGCTCAA
>QIGA01000255.1 GCA_003229915.1 Chloroflexota bacterium | reverse complement strand
TTATCACAGGGGATAAAAGTCAACTCAAGGATGCAGATTTGTCACGGCCAAGGTGGTCTCACAAGCTGCTGCTGATTTCAACCTTTGTACAACGGGCTCAGAACAACCTAAGTAACAAGCAACTATCTAGCCAGTTGGTGCAAGGGGAGGTGCAGC
This sequence comes from Chloroflexota bacterium, assembly GCA_003229915.1. GTDB lineage: Bacteria > Chloroflexota > Dehalococcoidia > SZUA-161 > SZUA-161 > SZUA-161. The sequence goes on along the minus strand of QIGA01000255.1, from coordinate 5,277 downwards.
TGTTTCAAAAGGCGATGAAGCTGCAATTGGAGGCTCTCGCATTTGCAAGTGAGCATGTCTCGGAATGGAGTAAAGCAGATCAACTGATTGTAGCGATGGCTTGTAGAGTATTCAATCATCTTAGGTCTACTGCAGAATTACTGCTATTGGGATACTGGGCAGAAGCCATCGTTATTGAGCGTAGTGCTTATGAGGCAATGACTAGAGAATGGTATTACTTTAAACATGAAAGTGAAGCCAAGAAATGGTTTAAGGGAGAGAGAAAGGGGCAGGTCTCTCAGTCAAGGGTTAATAAAGCACTAGGAGCCATAATGGATGGCGATGAAACCTCAAAAATTCTAAGGGGACACTATGCTTATTTAAGTGAGCGTAGTCACCCTAACCGTGAGGCAATCAACTTGCAAACTTGGGATGGGGAGGAGGCTATAGGTAGAAAGAGTTTTCTTGGAGGATACGTTAACACAAAGTATTTGCCTATACAATTTCGAAGTTTTCTATTAACTGTGAATGCTGCGACTGAGATGCTAGGAATTGTAGGTCTCCACAAAGCAACAGATACATGGAAGGAGGAATGCAGAGGGCTTGCAGAAGCCATATTCAATCTAGCTAGCGTCTCATTTGAGGACATGAGCTTAGAATGACGACCGTTGGCATCACCACCACAGTACCAATAGAGGTCTTGATGGCGGCGGGCTATCAGACTGTTGACCTCAACAACGTGTTCATCGGCAGCACCGAGCGAGAGCGGCTGGTGAACCTCGCGGAAAGGGCTGGGTTCCCCCAGAACTGCTGCACCTGGATCAAAGGCATCTATGGGGTGTGCATGGAATATGGCATCGGCCCTGTCCTCTGCGTGACCAGCGGCGATTGCTCCAATACCATCATGCTCATGGAGGTGCTCAAGCTCAAGGGGCTTGACGTGTTGCCCTTTGCCTATCCTGACCAGCCCGATGTCGACCTCATGCAGAGGGCGCTGGAAACACTGGCGGGAAGGTTGGGCACGACCCTGACTAGAGCAGATGAGTTGAGAGGGGAGCTCGGCAGAGCAAGGCGACTTGCCCTGGAGGTCGATGAGCTCACCTGGAGGGATGGGGTGGTCAGCGGTCTGGAGAACCACCTCTCGCTGGTCACTGCTTCTGACTTCGGCGGGGACTATCGTGAGTACGAACGGCGTCTGGAAGAACTCCTGGCTCAGGCCCGAACCAGAGAGCCCTATCCTGATGACTACCTTCGCCTTGCCTATATCGGTGTGCCTCCGGTGTTCCCCAGTGACCTTTACTCATATATTGAGCGCAATAGCGCCAGGGTTGTCTTCAACGAGGTACAGCGCCAGTTCGCTATGCCGAACCCCGGCAGCTCACTCGCCGAGCAGTACTGCAACTACACCTATCCCTACTCCATATTCGGTCGCGTGGACGACATCGTAGCTCAACTGCGCCAGCGCCGGGTGGATGGTGTCATCCATTACGTTCAGGCGTTTTGCCACCGGGGGATAGGGGACATCATCTTTCGCGATTCCATCAACTTGCCCGTGCTGACTCTGGAGGGCAACAACGATTTCATGCTCAATCACCACCTGAGAACGAGGGTCGAGGCTTTTATCGATATGCTAAAGCGGCGGGCAGCGGCAACAAGCGGAGCGTCATCAAGCGGAGGCCTGGGGGTATCCCCCCATTAGTTTGTTTGTCATTGCGAGGAGCGTCAACGACGAAGCAATCCGGGGGGTAGGGTAATAGGAAAGTACAAGGAGATTGCTTCGCTGCCCCTTCTCCTTCACTTTGTTTAGGGTCAGGGCTTCGGCTCGCAATGACACAATTCTTTACCAATGGCTAACTGGGGCTTCTCAAGGGCTCGTAATTAATAAAACATTTCAGGAGGTGCAAGGATGGCAACCAAGATCGGGATCAATGGTTTCGGCCGAGTCGGCAGGCAAGTCCTGAAGGCGGTGAACGAACAGCACTCAGATAAGCTAGAGGTAGTGGTGGTCAACGACTTGGCGGATACCAAGACCAACGCCCATCTGCTCAAGTATGACAGCAACTATGGTCGCTATCCAGGCAAGGTGGAGGCTACCGAGGATGCGCTCGTTGTCGATGGCAAGCGGGTGAAGGTCCTGGCTGAGCGGGATCCGGCAAAGATTCCCTGGCGGGATTTCGGCGTCGAGATAGTTGTGGAGTCTACGGGATTGTTCACCGCAGGCCCCAAAGCTGCGGGGCATTTGGAGGGTGGCGCTAAGAAGGTGCTCATCACGGCGCCAGCGAAGGAGGAGGATATTACCATCGTTCTCGGCGTGAACGAGGGACAATACGACCCGGCAAAGCATCACATTATCTCCAATGCCTCTTGCACCACCAACTGCGTTGCTCCCTTGGTTAAGGTCCTCCACGAAAGCTTTGGGGTAAGCAAGGGTCTGATGTCAACCATCCACGCCTATACCAATGATCAGAGAGTGCTGGACACAGTTCACAAGGACCTGCGCCGCGCCCGGGCGGCGGCGTTGAACATTATCCCCACTACTACCGGCGCCGCGAAGGCAGTGACCCAGGTTATCCCCGAGCTGCAGGGCCGGATACACGGCCTTGCGTTTAGAGTGCCGATCCCCACCGTTTCACTGGTGGACTTCGTGGCCGATCTGGATAAGGAAGTCACGGCTGACGACGTCAACAAAGCCCTGCGAGACGCTGCTGAAGGTTCGCTCAAGGGGATTCTGGAGCTCTGCGAGGAGCCTTTGGTAAGCATAGACTTCAAGGAGAATCCCGCCAGCTCTATTGTCGATGGTCTCAGCACTATGGTCATCGGCGGCAACATGGTCAAGGTGCTTAGCTGGTATGACAACGAGTGGGCCTATAGCTGCCGCATTGGCGATCTGGCGGCTTATATTGTAGATAAGGGTCTTTGATCGAAGATCGTTGTATTGTTATACTGTTAGGTAGAGGCACGGCATGCCGTGCCTCTACCATCGCGTGGTTTGGGGAAGCGGTGTAGCCTAGGGCAGATGCCACAGTTTACCCATAGTTTTCGGACGCGGCATTCGGCTGCGAGCAAATGATATCAAACTGTTAGGGCACGGCATGCCGTGCCCTACATAGGAGTGATAGAGGGCATGAGTCTCAAAGAGCAACTGGACTATCTGTTCAATCCCCGTTCGGTGGCTGTGATCGGGGCCTCCAATCAGCTCGGTAAGTGGGGCTACATCATCCTTGCTCGACTGCAAGCCAGCAAGAGCAAGAGGCCACTCTACGCCATAAACAAGAAGGAACACGAAGTGCTCGGACTGAAGGCTTACGCTAGTGTGGTTGATGTGCCCGGCCCCGTGGCCCTTGCCGTGATAACGGTTCCGTTTCAGGCCATTGTTGAGGTCACGCGCGACTGTGTGCGAAAGGGAGTTAAGGTCGCCATTATCATCAGCGGCGGGCTCGCCGAAATCGGAGGGGAGGGTGCCGAGCTTGAGCGGGAGATAGTTGATATCGCCCGAAGAGGAGGGATGCGTCTCGTTGGGCCGAACTGCCTGGGGCACATAGATACCCACACTAACGTTCGTACTGTAGGTTTCCTGCCTGGTGTGAAAAAGGGCAATGTGGCTCTCATCTCTCAGAGTGGCAACTCAAGTCAGTCGGTCACCCACTACGGCGGACAGATGGGTATCGGATTCAGCAAGTTCGTCAGCTCCGGAAACGAGGCCGACCTTAACTTCGCGGACTACCTGGAATACCTGGCTGGCGATGACAAGACGAAGGTTATCCTGGGGTATATCGAAGGTATCAGGGAAGGCAGACGCTTCTTCGAGCTGGCGAAAGAGGTCACGAAAAGGAAGCCCGTTGTCATCATGAAGGCGGGGCGTACGGATGCGGGGGTAAGGGCCGCGCTTTCGCATACCGCTTCGCTGGCGGGGTCAGATGTGGTACTTGATGCGGCGTTTAAGCAGTGTGGGGTGATCAGGGGGGAGGAACTCAGCGAACTGGTTGATGTAGCTGTGGCGTTGCTTGGCCAACCCCTGCCCCGGGGCAGGAGAGTCGGAGTCCTGGCGATGGGTGGTGGCATGGCGGTTATGGCCGCGGACGTCGTTAGGAGAGTCGGTTTGGAAATGCCTTCCTTCTCACCAGCTACGATGGAGAAACTGAGTGAGCTTATGTCAGTGAGGTGGTCTCGTGGCAACCCGATTGATCCCGGTGGTGACCTTGTCAGCCATCACGCCCTCTGGCTGATGCTGGAGGATGACAATATCGACGCCATCATGATCATCGGCGGCGTTGGAATGATCGCAAGCTTCTCCAACTGGGTCAAGCTCCCCCCTTCGGCAAGAGAAGACATCCGTGAGAAGAGGAGGGCTATAGAGGAAGTGGAGGTTCGAGACCTGGAGAAGACCATCGAGCTTATGAGGAAACACCAGAAGCCAATCCTTTTTGTAACGCAGGTGCCCGACGCTGCACCGAAGGGATTAGCATATAAGAAGCTGAAGGAGAACCATCTCAATTTCTACTCCACCCCGGAGAGAGCGGCCAGAACGCTCAAGCACCTGGTCGACTACAGCGAATACCTTGGCGTAGCCCGCGGAAGGTGACGGTTACATACTGCCTGGCTACCCATCAAGCTGGGATAGGCAGCCCTGGAGGCAAGAGGGAGCCACAAAAGCACTCAAGGGATTTGGTGGTTGTTTTGGAAGTATGGAGATACGACCCGTGAAGGTAGAGGCTCTAACAGACCATTTATATCTCTGGAGAAAACGAAGGCAGGTTTCCTCGTTCCCATTCCATCCTCATCCTGGATGATGAGGTCGTATTGATAGACACGGGTTGCGGTATCGAGAATCTGAAACAGCTCAGGAGAGAGTACGATGTAGGCTATGTTATCAATTCTCACACTCATCCGGACCATTCCGCTGGCAGCTGGGTGTTTGCGGATAGACCGATTCATGTGCCGGAAGAGGGGTTCGATACCAGCGGGGATGCGGCCGCTCTGGCCGGGAGATTCGTGGGCAAGGGGCTTGATCGAGTTTTTCAGGAGTTTCTTAAAGAATCCTTCGGGTTTGAGAACTGCAGGCCGACCAACAGCTACAACAGCCGAACGGTCTTCGATTTCGGGAAAACAGCCCTTGAACCGGTCTACACCCCAGGTCACACCAGGGATCATTATTGTTTCTACGAGCCGCGAGAAGGAATTCTCTTCTCGTTTGACTACGATTTGACGCCGTTCCCTTCGTATGCTCTCAGGGAGTCCAGCATTCGGGAATTCAAGGAATCTGTGAACAAACTCAAGGCTCTATGCCCAAAGGTCGTC
>QIGA01000108.1 GCA_003229915.1 Chloroflexota bacterium | reverse complement strand
GCAAAGAAACTGAGTATCAGAAGCAGAGCGGCCCGGAAAATGTCACGAAGTAGCACTACTGCGAGCGCAGAGCTAACCAGTACTACAGCTATTACCCAGAAAGCTATCTCAGTCATTTTCTGTAGCAACCATTTCTTGTGAAAACTGGCCGTAAACCAGGAGGGTCTGCTTAGGAAGCCTCTCTTCGAGCTCAGGGTGGCCGTAGGCGCTGACCTCATCTTGAGGGGCCATCAATATCTCCTTATCAGCCCACAGCAGTCTATGACTATATCTAGCCTGCTCATAGCTTCGTCCCATATACAGGGCGTTAAAGGGGCAGGCTTCAACACAGAGGCCGCAGAACATACAGCGCCCCGTATCGAATTCGATCTTGTCCACGATATACCTGTTCTCGCCATTCTTCGAGGTCGTGATCTGTATAATGCCATGGGGACAGCTCTTGGCACATGTGGCACAGCCGGTGCAGAGGTCAACACGCCATACAAACTGCTGCCCTCTAATTCGGCGCGAAGGCTGTAGCCTCTTTTCGGGATATTGAGTTGTGATATTCTTACGGAACAGGTGCTGAAGGGTTAACGCCATACCCTTGGCTATACCTATCCCGTATCTCTCGAACCTCAACTCTCCCTCCTCCAAGCTTAAAGAATAGCTTCGACCACAAAAGAATCAGTATTGCTGCAACTGCCCAATTCACGAAGATGAACGGCCAGGGGAAGCTCTCCCAACCCGACATCCATTCATCCCAGATTAAAACCTCGCCAGCCGTGATGAAGATGTTGATCAATGCTAGGGGAATCAAGAACTTCCAGGAGAATGCCATGATTTGGTCTACCCGGACGCGAACCAGAGTCGCGCGCATCCACAGCATTAAAAGAAATACGGCAAATACCTTAGCGACGAACCAGAGCCACACGGGAAGAAACGGCCCCTTCCAGCCACTGAGGAACACGGTAGTGACGATAGTGGCAACTACCAGAGTATTGATATATTCTCCGAGGAAGAACGTGGCAAACCTCATCCCTGAATACTCTGTAAAGTAGCCTGTTGTGAGTTCCGACTCCGCCTCTACCTGGTCCAGGGGAGAGCGGTTGAGCTCGGCTAAGGCGCCCAGGAAGTATATCAGGAAGCCTAGCGGTTGTAGCAGGATGAAGGGGATCGTCTGTTTGCCAACGATTTCGCTCATCTGCAATGAGCCCACTATGAGCACCACACCGATAATCGCGAGCACCATCGGCACCTCATAGCTTATTAACTGCGCTACCGCCCTCATCGCGCCCAGCAAGGCATATTTGTTGTTGGAACCCCATCCCGCCATAAATAGGGCGATGACACCCAGAGACCCTATGGCGACTATATAGAGAATCCCGATATTTAGGTCGGAAAGGGCCCCCAACGACCCTTCTCCGATTGGTATTACAGCGAAAAGCATTAGCGCTGAGAAGAATACCAGCGCTGGCGCAATCCAGAGTATCAGCTTATCTCCTTCGGTGGGGTGGATGATCTCCTTGAACAATACCTTGACGGCATCGGCCACCGGCTGCAGAAGTCCGAACGGTCCGCAGCGATTGGGCCCCGGGCGAAGCTGTATCCAGCCAATGAACCGCCGCTCCAGCCAGATGAAAATGATCACCGTGGGGAAGACGAACATCAGAATCAGGGTTATGCCGATGAGGCCATCGAGGAATACAACTAGGGAACTGGCGAGACCTTGACCCTGCAAAAACTCGATCCAGTCGGTGCGGACGTTTACAAACAGGTCAACAATATAATCCCAAACGCCCATCTATCTATCCACCTCGCCCAGGTTTATGTCTATGCTCCCCAAGATGACAACGAGATCGCCCACTTTCCACCCTATGCTGATTTCGCGCAATACAGCTAGATTGAGCAACTCTGGAGAGCGCACCCGGAAACGATAGGGTGCTATGGAGCCGTCACTGACCAGGTAGTATCCCAGTTCCCCCGTTCCTGCTTCGATATGGGCGTATGCTTCGCCTTTTGGCGGGCGAAGCAGGTTCGGGGCCTTAGCGCACACCTCTCCTGGAGGTATCTGATCGAGCACCTGCTCCAGGATGCGCACGCTCTGCCTCATCTCCTCGATTCTTACGCGGTAGCGGTCATATACGTCGCCGACGGTGCCAATAGGAATATCGAAATCGAAGCGATCGTAAACCGAGTAGGGATCGGCTTTGCGTATATCCCAGGGCACACCGCTGGCGCGAAGCATGGGGCCACTGCATGAGTTGTTTATCGCCATATCCACGGGCAGGATGCCTACCCCCTTAGTTCGTGCGAGGACGATCTCGTTATCCTTGAGAAGCTGGTCATACTCATCGATGAATCCGGGCATCTCGCGGACGAACCTTTTTGCTGCTGGGAGGAACTCAGGAGGGATGTCATGGCTCAGGCCGCCGATGCGCATGTAGTTGTGAGTCAGCCTCTGCCCGCAGACCATGTCGGTCAGGTCAAGAAGCTTCTCCCGCTCGCGATACATATAGAGCAACGGGGTCCCCATTGCGCCCATCTCCTGCATTAGGAATCCCACTGCCGTGAGGTGGCTCGAAATGCGCATAAGCTCCGCAAACATCACCCTGAGATACTCCACCCTTTCGGTAACCTCTATGCCGGCCAGTTTTTCGACCGCGAGCACGTAGGCGAAGTTGTTCACCATGGATACCCTATACTCCATGCGATCAGTGAAGGGTATGTTCTGAGTATAGGTGCGTCCCTCAGCCAGCTTTTCGATGCCGCGATGGAGGTAGCCGAAGATCGGCTCTAAATCGACGACGACCTCGCCGTCCAGGATCACCCGCATCCGGAAGACCCCGTGTGTTGACGGGTGGTGGGGGCCGAAGTTCACTACTAAGGGTTTGGTATCAAGATCCATATTTAAACGCGCTCCCTGTAGCAAAAGCCCAGAATATCCTGGGGGCATTGCGCATGAAAGAAGCGGACGGCCAGTGCAGCTCCTTCTTCTGGCATATAGAGGATGTGCTCAGATCGTCCGCTTTCTGCTTTAGAGACATCATTTCCTCGCTGTCAGCGCCGTACTCGACAACAATGCGATCGATCGTTTTTATCAAGTCTATCGCGCCTCTGGCGCGAGCCTCGACGCCGGCAGCCACCTCGGGTGAAATCAGCCCATTCTCCATCTTCAAGTTGTTGAAAGCCATGGCAACATCGTAGGTGCTCATCACGATTTCATCTCTGCTCATCCACTCGGTCTCGTAATTCAGCATATATTTCCAACTCGGGCTCTGGAGCACCTGTCGGTGTTCCTCCAGCGTGCGGTAAGACAAACGGTAGCCGTACTTCTCAGGATTCTCAAAGGCCTTGCTGCCAGGATCAACGAATGGAGCAAGAGGCGATATGAAAGGCATCAATCTTCTGTCTTGTCCAAATTCCTTGAGTAATCCTCTCAAATAGGCCGCACTCTGCATCACGGAACTATATGTCTGCTTAGGGAGGCCGATCATGTAGAACAGGTCAAATCTCTTGCATCCGTTGTTCAGCGCGCTTTGGATTGTACTTTCAATCTCCGCGTTGCTGTACCCTTTGCCAAAAGCACGGCGTACTTCCTCGTCAGTAGAGTCCGGTGACCACTGGATGTTGTAGTTGGGGATAGCCTTGTTTATCCGCCGGAAGAAGTCGCTTCCGGCAGGGGCGAATAACTCCAGGACTATAGGTACTCTGACTTTGGCGCGATTAATGGCCCACAGGAACTCATCAGCGTAGTCGCCGCCTTGCTGACGAATATCTCCGATTATGAACACCGGGCCATAAAGGTAGCGCTGTATGCTGGCGATATCGTTAACCACAAGCTGTGGGCTCCTGTAGGCAGGTTTTTCGCGGCCGAAGCTGTTCTTGTACGCATATTGGGAGCCACCGCAGGTAACACAGTCATAGGTGCAGCCCCGGCAGGTAAGGGCACACGTTATCGGATAACGCATCCAGTTGCCAAAAGGCGTTATCCCGGACAGGTCACGATATTTGAGTACCGATCTCACCGGATAGGCGTAATCCAGGGGCATCTCATCGAGGCTTGTAGGAGCCCACGTCAATGCGTTGTGATGATCCTGTCCGCCTTCATCTTTCCAGCTCAAGTTCGGTATGTCATCAACCGCCGCCCCCGCTTTTATCCGCTGCATGAGCTGAAGCATCGGGGCCTCGGTAGAATCGCCACGCACGATAAAATCAACCTGCGGATACGTGATCAGTTCCCGGTAAAAGTAGCTGGCGGACAATCCACCCATGATGACTGGTGTCGAAGGATGAAGGGACTTGACTATCCTGGCGAGCTCCAGGCTGCCATGCGCATGCGGCAGCCAGTGGAGGTCGATGCCGAAAGCACTTGCTGATAGCTTCCTGATGAATCGCTCGACATCGAATTTCGGGTCCTTCAACATACGGTTGGCGATGTTTATGATCCTGGTGGGCACACCGTTTCTTTCCAAGTAGGCGCCGATGCTGACAAGGCCGATGGGATACATTTCAAAAACGGGTGTTGATGGAATGACATCGCTTATAGGGCCATACATTATCGCCCGTTCTCTGAAATCATAGTTGCTCGGGGCATGCAGCAAAATCAAATCTGCTTTGGCCATCGTCAGATACTACTCCGTTCGCCCTGAGCCTGCCCAAGGAACTGTTCGTGGTTCGACAAGCTCACCGCGGACGGCATCTGTCCTATCGATTTTTATGATTCGTTGGTGAGTAATTGCCCATGGGTGATTCTTACCTTTAATCATAGAAAGTCCCTTCTGAGGGGGTGCCCTTGAAATCCCTCCCAGAGGAATATCCGTTTCATGTTAGGGTGCCCTTCAAAATGAATCCCGAGAAGGTCGTAGACCTCTCTCTCCTGGAGATCGGCCCCCTTCCAGATAGGGGTTACGGAGGGAACAGTGGCCTGTTCCCGATCGTGGCATCTGGCCTTGAGGATGAAGCTGTGGTTGTGCTTCATCGAGAGAAGAT
>QIGA01000221.1 GCA_003229915.1 Chloroflexota bacterium | reverse complement strand
CTCTGCGCAATTCCAAACCGTTCCCGGGAGATGATGGCCAGCAATACCCCATAGGCTGTCATCACCCCTCCGACCTCATCGGCGAAGCCAGCTCCAATGGGCGTCGGCACGAGGTCTTCCGATTGAGTAATGCTCCACATGCCTCCCCTTGCTTGCCCACCGAAATCAGCGGACATCTTATCCGCATCCGGACCCTTAGGCCCAAAGCTGGAGCTCAGAGCATAGATAAGCTTGGGGTTGTATTTCTTCAAAGTTTCGTAGTCCAATCCCAGCCTCCTGGCGGCGCTCTCGCGATAGTTGGTCACGAAAACGTCCGCTTTCTCCACCAGCTTGTATAGAACCTCTTTGCCCTTCTCAATCGCCAGGTTCAGCACAATCCCCTTCTTGCCCCGATTCTGGCTCTGATAATAAAAATTCAGCGGCAACTCCGCTCCATACATTCTCAGCATTCCCCGGCCTGGTTCACCTTCGGGCGGCTCTATCTTGATTACCTCGGCACCCATGTCTGCCATCAGCGCGGTGGCAACAGGCCCCTGCTGCCACGCCGTCCAGTCCAGCACCCTGATGCCCTCCAGCGGTTTAGGCATTTACGCCTCCCTTATCAAGAGTCTTCGAGCGATGGTGTGCCTTGCCCCCTAGCTTGCCGGCGCCTTGTATGACTCCACCATCTCCATGAAGGTATCTATCCGGCTATGGGTCTCGGCCTCCGAATAGGTGTCCAGATCGATGATGTCGCTCTCCATGAACATTACAGGCATTTGGGGATAATGGTCGCGGATCACATTTCTCACGAGAATCTGGCCCATAGTGGAAGCCCTGCAGGAGCGTGTGATATGCATCACTACCCCGTCGATGCTGTAATCCCTTATCCTCTCCAAATGTGCCTGGGCCAACGGAGGGATTCCGTCGGCCTCCTGTCCTCGCCGCTGCAAAGCGCTGTTTCGTTGGAATGCGCGAAGGGCGATGATCTCCACAGGGTCAGTGACATCAGGTGGTATTTCGAAGGGCTCAGGGATCATGTAGGCCGTCTCGGCAGCGAACACTGCCCCGAACTTCGGGAAATAGTCGAGTATGCTCATAGTATGCCACGGAGGCAGCCCCATACCCCAGAGAAGGCGATACTTTTCGTCGTCGATCACGCCAATCTTTTTATCTACCCTCTCCTTCAGCTCCTCGTAGAGTCCTTTGTAAAACTCTAGCGTAAACGGATCGGTGAGCATCATGTGATGAGGGACGAACAGAACGAAGTGGTCCTGGGTGGACATCGGGCAGGGGACAGCTTTCCGTAGTTCGTAGGCCTCGCGCCACCACCACCGAGTCTCCTCTACCCGCCTCACAATCGCCATCAGGCGGTCATAGTCCATCTTGGCGCCTGTTTGCTCCTCCAGGAATGCGATAAGCCCCCTCAACTCCTCAGCCATGTAGCGAACGCTGTGCTCCTTAATGGCATCTATATCGGCATCGCTGGGGGGCATGAGAACGTCCATGTTGTAAATGGGGGCGTCTTTGTAACGCCCCAGCGCCTGGTACCATTTCCACCGCGGATCACAACCCATGCTGCACCCCAGGAGCATATCCGGCTCCGGCATTCCGCCGTCAGGGGCATCAGGAGGCATTTCACCCAGTTCGCGGCGCAGTGCGTCGAACCCTATGCCGACCTGGGCATAGCCACATAGCAGATCGGAATAGCCTTCAGCCCGCGCCTTCTCCATATAGGGCTCGGCCTGCCTCTTTACGGCGCAGAGGCCAGCGTAATTCTCGGTATAGACCTGGACGATATCCAGGGCTGCCAGAATTTCCTCGTAGTTGCACATCACCATGCAGTAGGCTACCTTTCGCCTCTCTTCCTTGGCCTGCTGAGCCTGCTGGTACATGCGTTTCACTACAGTACGAATTTTCCCTGCGGATTCAGTGGATTTGCGAGAACTGGTCTTTTCCCTGGTCTCTTGTGTCATAACCTCTACTCCTGTTTCTTAGCCTCGATGGTTTCCAAAAAGGCCTCGATTCTGGTCTTCCACTGCGCCAATGGGGGCATGATGTAGTCATCCTCCAGATAGAGCACGGGCAGACCCAGGCTTTCCATATACTCTATGATCTCAGGCGCATCAAGCTGGTAGGTGTCGCAGAAACGGATGGTGTAGAGCAAGACCCCCTGGACGCCCCAGTCACGGACGTAATCGCCCATATAGCTGAAGCGCTCAGCCGCTTTGCCTGCGCGGTAGGTGCAGGGGCAGGTTATCCCACCCAGATAACGCGCAGCCAGCCCGGGGAGAGCTCCCTTCGCAGGATCCACATCCACCCAGAACGAACGACTGCCCGTACACACGTCATCCATAACCACACTAGCGCCACAATCCTCTAGCAGACGGATCATAGCCACATCATCCACTTCGCTGCCTGCGACAAGCAGCCGAGGCTTGCTGTCAGGGATCGGCTTTCGCTCGCGCACCTCAGCGATAATATCACGTAGAAGATCGTTGAACTCCTGTACCGGGATGGTCATACCCGCCACCAGCACCCGGATCACCTCGGTGCCGGAGATGAGCGGCGGCTCCCGCTTTCTCAGTTCGTAGAGTTCCCGCAGGAGAGCGCGACTGCGGTTGTGCAGGGCAATGGCTCCAGCAAGGTCATCCTCGGAGGCCGAACGACCGGCAAAATGTTCCAGGCTATGCTGAAAATCCTCCAACTCCTTCTGGAAATACTCGAAGGAAGCCTGATGTGTCATATGGGGGACGGTTATGCACCGGCTGTACGGCGGCTTGATATAGTATCTCCAGGTGTCATAGATGCGGTGCATGGCGTCGCAAGTGTGAGGAATGACTACGCCGGAGAGAAAATCGTATTCCCCACCCATGGCAAGGTCAAAACAACTGCGCACGTAGGGGCACATGATAGTTTCCAGATATTGATCCGCATGTTTCAGAGGCCTTCCCACACCACCCTGAATGCGGTAGGGCACCATATTCAGGGCCGTCACAATCTCAGCAGGAGTATAGCAACATAAATAGCCTACAAACTTACTCCCCTGAGCCGTCAGCTCCCTGGCTCTCAACCCCCGATGCTCATAAAGCTCCTGCGCCCTATCCAGCGCGCCTTGAGCCACCTTTGCCACGAATCACACTCCTTATTCTCACCATATTTCGTTCTGGGGACTTTGTCAATCACCAGTTAGGCCCCCGAAATAGCGATTGGCTTCAAGAATCAGCGTCTTCGGTATTATTGCGAGCCTCTCACCCCGTGTCATTGCGAGCGCAGCGAAGCAATCCCATCATACATACGTTCGAGATTGCTTCGGCACCTTGTGCCTCGCAATGACATTGAGCTGTAGCAACTGACTAGTGTTGTAATCGCTGTTTTTGGGTAGGAGATATGGCACAACGTATACTCAACCTATGGGTAGAACATCTTGTTAGCTGCCTGCCTGAGTTCGGCCCGGAAATCGGGATGGGCGATGGCGATAAGCTCGTTAGCCCTCTCCCGATGGCTTTTCCCTGCCAGGCTGGCTATGCCATACTCCGTTACCACGTAGTCGGCGAATTGACGGGGTATGGTGACCAAAGAGCCCTCAGGCATCTGGGGGACAATGGTAGAACTGCCGCCGAAGGCAAGGGAGCGCAGCATACTGATCGCACGTCCGCCTTTGGACATAAGAGCGCCCAGATGGAAATCGAGCTGTCCCCCGGGGCCATTGACCAGTCGAGGCCCGAACTGGCTCTCACAGGTTATCTGGCCGGTGAGGTCAACCTGGAGGACGCTGTTGATGGAAACCATGTTCTCATTCTGGGCGATTACCGTGGGGTTATGCACGTACTCACAGTCGTACATCTCAATGAGGGGATTGTCGCTCATCCAGATGTACTCATCCCAACCCGCGCCATCCAAGGCGGTATAGATGGCCTTTCCCGGATGAAGCGTCTTCCTCTTCCCGGAAAACACCCCCTGCCTTATCAATTCAGTCTGCCCCCAGGCCGACATCTCAGAGTGAATCCCCAGGTCCTCATAACCATCGAAGAGCCCGACTTTGGGCAACCACGTAGTCGGCCTGCCTGCGCCGATCTCGATGGTATCGCCGTTCTTGACCAGCTCCCGCACGTATCCAGACATGACCTCGGCCTCGGGATAAGGCTCCTCCAGCCCCATAACCCCGGTCATAAAGTCGGGGCTCAGCACATCCATCAGTGGGCCCATTAAGGAAAAGGCTCGCCCCGTGTACTCCGGCTCATGCCTGTTGCTCTTCGTCAGTACCTCTATCCACTCATGCTGCTTGCTCTCATCTTTGACATTCCCGAAGACGAAGTCTCTAATCTCCTCCTCAGTCACCCGAATGGTTGTCGCCTCGACAAAGCAGGCGATTTCAGATACATGAATCATATTGTTGCCCCGGTAGGGATACACCATGTTCTCATCCACCTCAGCGATGACGACCTTGGCTCTCCCGGCATAGCTCCTCTTATTCCACAGATGGGGACCGAAGCTGCAGAAGCCGTGCTTATCCGGGGGGGAGACATTAGTCATGAAAACGTCGATGCCCCTTTCACCGTGCAGCCGCCCCTCGTCACACAGCTTCGGCCTGAGAGACATGAGGCACGGTATGAAGGAGCATACCTTGGCGTCATGCGATGGACGCCCCAGCGCTCCGAGGTAGTTTATGGCATTGACGGAGAAGTGGTCCTCCCAGCCCGGTTGAAGCCAACCGGGGTCAACCGAGGGAGCATTGATCTCAAGATACACGTTTCGCAACTCGTCCTTGCGCTTCCCCAGGGCCAGTGGCACCTTTGTAGGATGCGCGAAAGGCAGCGCAACCCTATCTCCCGACTTAACAACCTTCGCTGCCTCTTCAGCCGAGACCAGCTTCCTTTTGTAATCCTCTTTCCAGTCCCTCCGGTACTCCTTGAACTCGGTAACGTGCGGAAATCTCATTGTATACCTCCGCCGAAGTCCCTCTACGTTAGAAACTATTGCCCGTAATTATATCATCAATGT
>QIGA01000004.1 GCA_003229915.1 Chloroflexota bacterium | reverse complement strand
ATAAGATTCACAATTATATTTTTATTACCACCGATATTATTGATGATAATGTTAAGTTATATTCAGCTGCAGCTTATGAGCAAACTGGCGGAACGGAGATTGCTATTCTAGACTGTATCGGTTTTCTTCGACATTTTCTACACTTTTTCCACCGCGCACGAACAGACTTCTTGGATATCTACCAACAAATGCTCTTAGATGAACCTGATAGTGCGGTAAACCAGCCGCTTAAAGAAGCCTTCCTTGCCCTACGCCAATCAGCCGAGGCAGATGAGTAGATTTACCAAGACCAGCCCATACCAACCACAACCGAGAAGAACCCTGAAAGGAAAGAAGTCTTAGCGAATCTCCCAACAAGAAGTGAAGAGATAACCGCGTCAAAGAAAGGAGGTAGCGGATGCCAAGTTTTGTAATTATGGAGAAATGCGACGGGTGCAAGGCGCAGGACAATACAGCTTGCATGCATATCTGCCCTAACGACCTCATGGCTCTGAACAAAGATACCATGAAAGCATACAACCGCGACCCAATGATGTGCTGGGAGTGCTATAATTGCGTCAAGATTTGCCCTCAGCAAGCGGTAGCGGTCAGAGGATACGCTGATTTCACACCCATGGGTGCCAGCGTCACCCCAATGCGGGGAACCGAAGATATTATGTGGACGGTCAAATTCAGGAACGAGACCCTCAAGCGATTCAAGTTCCCCATCAGAACCACGCCGGAGGGTTCCGCCGTACCGGACGGAGGGTTCCAGACGGCTCCAGAAGCGGATGATCTCAAGAGCCCGCTGCTGTTTACTGAGCCTGAGTCACTAGGGATACCGGAGCTCCCTACGATAAAAAAGTAAATAAGGGGTGAAGCGAAAATATGGCGCAGCTTGAAACTGTTGAAGTAACCACCGACCTGCTGATTATCGGTGGCGGTATGGCAGCCTGCGGTGCCGCGGTAGAGGCGGCCCACTGGGCGAAGAAGCACAACCTCAAGGTAACCCTGGTGGACAAGGCCGCTATGGACAGGAGCGGCGCTGTGGCCATGGGGCTCTCCGCCCTCAACCAGTATGTGGGTATGAAGGTCAAGGGAAGAAGCCCTCTGGACTACGTCAAATACGTCCGACAGGACCTGATGGGCATCGCCAGAGATGACCTCGTCTATGACATCGCCAGACACGTTGACGGCACAGTTCATCTGTTTGAGAAGTGGGGGCTGCCTATCTGGAAAGATGATGGGGGCAACTACGTGTTTGAGGGACCCTGGCAGCTCATGATCAACGGTGAATCCTACAAAGTCATTGCCGCTGAGGCGGCCAAGAACGCCATGGCAACCCTGGGCGACAAAGGCGAGATCTACGAAAGGGTGTTCATAGTCGAACCCCTGATGGACGGAGACAGGGTCGCCGGCGCTGTGGGATTCAGCGTCAGAGAGAACAAGTTCTATGTGTTCAAGGCCAAGGCGGTACTGGTCGCTATGGGCGGAGCAGTCCATGTGTTCAGGCCACGCTCGTCCGGTGAAGGTTTCGGCCGATCCTGGTATCCGCCGTTCAACACCGGCTCCAGCGCCTACTTTACATTAAAGAGTGGCTGTGAGATGACCTGCCAAGAGGTCCGGTTTATCCCTGTGCGATTCAAGGATGCCTACGGCCCCGTGGGCGCCTGGTTTCTCCTGTTCAAGTCCCGGGCAACCACCGCTCTCGGTGGAGAGTACATGGTGGAGAGGAAGGCAGAGCTGGAAAACTGGGCTCCATATGGATTGGTTAAGCCAATTCCCGCTAACTTGAGAAACTACCTCATGATGCTGGACCAGCAAGAAGGAAAGGGCCCGGCTTTTATGAGGACGGAAGAGGCCCTTGCCAAGATCATAGGGTCCGAGCCAGATGAGAAAGCGCGGAAGAAGAGGCTAAAGGAGGTCGAGTCCGAGGCATGGGAAGACTTCCTGGATATGACCATTTCCCAGGCCATCCTCTGGGCGGCCACCAATATCTCCCCCGAGGAAAGAGCCTCTGAGATTCAGGCCTGCGAGCCATACTTTATCGGCTCCCATTCCGGCGCTTCCGGCGCCTGGCTAAGCGGCCCTGAAGACCTTGCGCCACCCCAGTACTTCTGGGGATATAATGGCATGGCCACGGTCAAGGGCATCTTCTGCGCAGGGGACGCCTCTGGGGCTTCGAGTCACAAATTCTCCGATGGCTCTCACACGGAGGGAAGAATCCGCGCCAAGGCAGCGCTGGCATACATAGTAGACAATCCTGACCAGCCTAAAGCGGATGCCGCCCAGGTTGAAGAGGCAAAGGAGATGATACTTAAACCCTTGGATATCTTCGAGCAGTACAGTGGGCTGACTGACAATCCGGACGTTAACGAGAACTACATCCGGCCCCAGCAGTTCATGTACAGACTCCAGAAGATCATGGATGAATACGCCGGCGGGGCTTCGACCATGTTCTCCACTAACAAGCCTTCCTTAGAGAGAGGATTTGAGCTTCTCACGTTCCTGAAGGAGGATTCGGAGAAGCTGGCAGCCGCAGACCTTCATGAGCTGATGAGAGCCTGGGAGAACATACACCGCATGTGGCAGGCGGAGGCTCATGTGAGAACGGTGCTCTTTCGTGAAGAGACCAGGTGGCCGGGCTACTACTTCAGGGCAGACCATCCCAAGATGGACGATGCTAACTGGAAGGTCTTCGTCAACTGCAGGTGGGATCCCCAGACAGGCCAGTGGGAGATGACGAAACGAGATGTCATCCCGATGGAGGTATGATACTATTGGACTCCGGGTGGTGATCAAGAGCTGATCAATGGTCAGGGGAGATGACCGATGTCTGGGCTCCAGCCACCCTAGGGTAGCTGGAGCCCATTGGTTGAGAAAATGCCAAGAAGCTTGAAGGAAGAGATACTCAAGGAGTATCCGAGACTCACCGCGGATAGCACATTCAGGTTCTCCTGCCACAAAGGCATCTCATGTTTTAATAGCTGTTGTGCTGACGTAAACATCCTCCTTACACCCTACGACGTTTTGCGGATGAGAAGGGCGCTAGCCCTTTCCTCTGATGACTTCCTAGGCGAATACGTCGTTCCGCTTCTATCAGTGGGACAAAAAGTGCCCCTGGTTATGTTGAAAATGAAGGGTAATGAAGGGAAGACCTGTCCTTTCGTCGAGCCAGAGGGATGCGCAATATACGAAGACCGACCATGGCCCTGCCGCATATATCCCGTGGGAATGGCCTCCTCTAAGACCGAGCAAGGTGCAGATGGGGAAGAGTTCTATTTCCTGATGGAAGAGGGTTTCGCCTGCTCTGGGTTCAAAGAAGGCAGGAAATGGACCATAGCGGAATGGTTTCAGGAGCAAGGGATCGATATCTATAGGGAAAAATCCGCCCCTTACAAAGAGATAACACTGCACAAGAGATTGCAGGGGCTGCAGGAAGGACAGGGTTTGGGGCCAGGGCAAATGCAGATGTTCTACATGGCTCTCTATGACCTGGATCGATTTAGAGAGCACCTTTTCACCAGCAGGTTTTTCAAGCTTTTCGAAATCGCGGATGAGGTTATCGAGAGGATAAAGCAGGACGACGAGGCGCTGCTTGACTTTGGGTACAGGTGGTTATGGTTCTGTTTGTTCGGAGAGCAGACAATTACCATTAGAGGTGAGGTGGCAGACAAAAGGAGGCAGGAGATGCGGAGGGCGATGGAGAGCATACGGGGGCAACGTGAGTGAGGCAGATGTCATAGCTTCCCCAAAAGGTATCCTTGTTATCGGCGGGGGGATGGCAGGCATAACTGCCGCTGTGGAGGCCGCTGAGGTAGGTTATGACGTATTCCTGGTAGAGAAAGAGGCGTATTTAGGGGGAAGGGTCGTCAGAGCGAACGAGTATTTCCCCAAGCTGTGCTCACCCAGTTGCGGGCTTGAGATAAACTTCCGCAGGATAAAGACAAATCCCAAGGTCAGAGTATTCACCCTGGCGGAAGTAGAGAGTATCTCCGGTAAAGAATGCGCCTACGAGGTAAATGTCAAACTCACTCCTCGCATGGTGAATGACAATTGCACTGCCTGTAACAAGTGCGTTGAGGCTTGCCCTGTTGAAAGGCCTAACGATTTCAATTACGGGCTGGACAATACTAAGGCTATCTATCTTCCTCATTCGATGGCCTTTCCCATGAAGTATGTGATCGATCCCAAGGTTTGCCTTGGTGCTGAGTGTGCCCAATGCGTCGCTGCTTGCCAGTACGATGCAATCGACTTGAAGATGCCCCCAAAAGGCCTGAAGTTGTTTGTGGGATCAGTTGTAATAGCTACCGGGTGGAAGCCATACGATGCCACTAAACTCGATACTCTTGGCTTCGGCAAGTATTCAAACGTGATAACAAATGTGATGATGGAGAGATTAGCTGCTCCGGATGGGCCAACACAGGGCAAGATTGTTCGCCCTTCTGATGGGAAGGCGGTTAACAGTATCGCTTTTGCGCAATGTGCCGGGTCCAGAGACGTTAACCACCTTCCCTACTGTTCGGGGGTGTGCTGCCTGGCTTCCCTGAAACAATCCACCTATGTTAAGGAGCAGAACCCTGAGGCCAGGATTTCTATCTTCTACATAGACATACGTGCTCAAGGCACCTTGGAAGACTTCTACCAGCGCGTGCAAAGATACGAAGGGCTCTCACTGGTAAATGGCAAGGTGGCCAGGATCGAAGAAGACCCAAATACCAGGGACTTGACAGTTGAAGCCGAGGACGTCGCCTCCGGCAAGAAAGTCAGAGAGACGGTTGAGATGGTTGTATTGGCTACGGGCATGGTTCCCGCAACAGCGGAAACTAAAATACCTTATGAGGTAACCTATGACGCCTATGGATTCGTCGCCTCTGCACCCGCCGGGATTTATGCTGCCGGTTGCGTCAAGAGACCAACCGATGTTTCATTCTCGGTTCAGGATGCTACAGGGGCAGCGCTTAAGGCAATCCAGTCTGTGGTAAGGGGGGGCTGAGTGGACAAGAAG
>QIGA01000073.1 GCA_003229915.1 Chloroflexota bacterium | reverse complement strand
TTCCTCATGCTCGGTCAGCATAACCTCAAGAGGGCCGCCCTCTCTAGGGATGAACTTCTCGACTTCCGGGAAGAGTGCCTCTTCCTCTTTGGTAAAGTGAATCCAGAAGTCGGCCTTAAAGAAGGAAGCCAGTTCCTCCAGTCTGGCCGAGATTTCCTCCCTTTTGTCCAGATTACTAACAACCTCCTCCAACGCACCCAATTTTTGCAGGACATCTTGATGCTCTTCTCTCAGTATCTCTGTTGGCTTTTTTTCACGTCCAGTACGAGACAATATCGGCCCCCTTTTTTGTCAAATCCTTTTTATTCTCACAATCCAATCTACAGGCCCACGTTGTTCATAGTCCCATTCGAATTGACCCTTATACTCCGCCTCAAATTGATAGTATAACGGCTTTGGATCGTGGTCATTTGTGATTCTCAGTGTCTCGCCGGATTGCAAGGCACCCCACATTTCAAATATCTTTTCATGCCTCTCAAAGGGAGGCATTAGTCTCAAGTCTAACTCCATAATCGTTTCCTCCTTCCCTTGGTCTCCCGGAGTAAAGCAGCAGTATCCAATCTCATCGCATTCCTTTTTGACTTCCTCCCATTCCTCTCGACTCAATATTTGAAGAGCAATCTGATAGAGAATGTTATCTTCCTTGAAGATGTGGCTTTCGAGTTCCTTGGTCAGGTATTCTCCTGATTCAATAACATTTGCCTGAAACTCCTTGAAGCCATAATCCAGGGGATTATGAGAAAGTTGATACAATTCTTGTTTTCTCTTCCTGAATTCCACATGGTCCATCTTCATAACCTTGGGTGGTTCAGCGATATCGTGCTTCTCTAGTTTGGGGAACAAGACCTCTTCTTCCCTCCGGTGATGACTCTCTGCTTCAACTAGGTGGTATGAAACATCCTTCAGCCTCTCCAGCCCCGGCCCGATACTATCAAAGCTATCTATATCCTTCAGGCTTTCTACGAGAGAATCCAACTCGTTTAAGCTAGCAAGGATAACTTCATGCTCTTTCATAAAGGTATGAACCGGATGTGGAGCAGAGACTTCTATCCTCTTGGAAACAAGCCTGTCTCTCAAGACCTCAAGGTGAATGTCGCATAAGCTCCTTCTGATCTCATCATGGGAAACGCCTTCCCTTATCAATTCCTGCTCCATGATCCCCAGGGTTTTGGCGTCAACCGCCTGGAGAAGTTTGCTTGCTTTCTCTTTCGTTTCCTCAGATACGTCACCTTCCCGTAGTTCCTGCAGAAGTGCCTTAAACTGCTCTTTCCTGTCTTCCCAGAGGGCGATCCTCGTGACGTTCAAAATCCATTCTTCCGGGCCTTCTTTTTCGTGCAAGACATCGAATTCATCGCGTACTTTCAGCATATAAACCAGCGGCAAGGGATTGAACTCCAGAACAATGCGTAACATTTCGTTTTCCTTTAGCTCTTCAAGAGCGGGGAAAATCAAGCTCTCCTTTTGAGTATGTTCCAAGCCTCTAACATCGATTGTTTTCGTCGCGTTCATTTCTATCTCTCCTTGTTTCCAGTCTTAACCATCTATCCGCTCAGGCGCTTAGCGATGGCAGTTTGCTGGAGATTTCGCCATTATCCTCCTCCGCCAGCAGGTTTCGGGCTATGGGCAAAAGAGAAGTGTTCTCTTTCTCAATATGCCCTCGCAACAGTGTAGCTAAGTGGCTGCCGATTTCATATATCTCTGTGGCCACAACTGCTCGGTCTTCGCCACCATCCCTTGGGCATTCTTCAACTCAGCAATCTACGCTTAAGATAATAGTTGCTTGCCGCGATGGATACGACTTTTGTCGCATAACTGTACAAACGCATATGCACAGCTCTTCAACCGTGTTAAAATCGAAAAGCAGGCAGCCAGCTATGAGAGAAAGCCGCGAAATGCCTTCGCGAGTCGATTTCTTGCGCTCTTTGCTTTACTTCGCCGCTTTGGGTAGTGAAGAAATAGCGCGAATCGAGAAAGAGATACTGGTGCGGTCTTTTGCCAGAGGAGAGATCCTCCTCTTGGAGGGAGAGCCGTGCCAGGGGCTATACATTGTCGAGTCGGGACAGATCCGCGTTTTCAAGAGCTCCCGCGACGGCAAAGAGCAGGTGTTGCTCATCGCTAACCCCGGTGACACCTTCAATGATGTTCCTGTCTTCGACGGTGGTCCCAATCCAGCCAGTGCTTCGGCCATGGGGCCTTCCACGGTCTGCATTATACCCAAACAGACAGTGCTGTCTCTGGTGGCCGATTGCCCGGCGGCCCTCGCTATCATCAGACTTTTCGCTACTCGACTACGTCATCTTACCCTGCTGGTTGAGGATCTCTCCTTCCGCCAGGTAGTCAGTCGGCTAGCGAAAATCCTCTTGGAACTGGCAGTGGTCGAGGGTGGTTCCACGCCCGTGCCTCGCCTGACCCAGGCTGACATGGCCGCAATGGTAGGGTCCGTTCGGGACGTAATCGGCAGAGCTCTGAAAACCCTGGAGAACGCAGGCACCATCAAGATCGAAGGTCAGCGCATTCTTGTGGTAGATACTGAGAAGCTAAAGGGAATCATCTAGATTTCCGACAAAAGTCGTATACACGAGGTCCGGCATAGACCTATACTTAACACAGGTTATACGAGACAGCCAAGGCTGGCGAAAGGAGTGGTCATTCTACGGTGGGGACGATACCTGAAAAAGATCTCGCGAAGTGCACGGGTTGTGGAGACTGCGTCGTATTGTGTCCCACAAATGCCGTGGAGTTAGTGAAGGGGAAAGCGATCATAGTCAGACCCCAGGACTGCAATTACTGTACAGACTGCGAGGCCTTGTGCCCCTCCGATGCTATAAAATGCTTCTTTGAGATAATTTTAGTGAAATCCCATTCCTGAGAAATTCGAGCTAGGAATCTAGGCTAGGAGGATATACAATGGCTGAGGAAGCACAACCTTCGGCTGGCATCAAAAGCTGCATTCTTTGTGGCGTGAAAAGCGAGGAAAGGATTCTGCTTAGCGGAGTGGATCAAGGAAAGGAGGTATGGGTCTGCGTCCAGTGCCTGCCCAGCCTCATCCACGGCGCACACTAGTGATGGAGGAAAGATAACTTGAGCAAGACAACCATCAGCTTCATCAGCGCCGGGATGATATACCTGCTGATAGGCACTACCTTGGGAGTCTTCTTCTTCATCGTTCCTGAGATACGAGTGCTGCGCACGGTGCACGCCCATCTCAATCTGGTGGGTTTCGTTACGTTTGTCATCTTCGGCGTTGCCTATCACATCCTGCCGCGTTTTCGAGGGAGGCCGCTTTATAGCGAGGTCATGGCTTGGTGGCAATTCTGGTTGGCTAACATTGGGCTGGTTGGTCTGCTCGTGATGCTCACTGTGGACGCTTATACGGCGGTAAATCTACGCTATGTTCAGGCGGCCTTTGGCGCACTTCTGGCCCTGTCGATGTACCTTTTCGTATACAATATGTTAAGAACACTTATATCCCCGATAAGGAGCTGAGCGTAATGAGTGCTGAACTTGAAGAGAAGATAACCTCGTCCTTGGTAGATGACCAGTTACCTTGCCCTGGCGCTTTTAAGATTGCCAAAGAACTAAAGGTCGGACTACGGGAAGTAGGTGAGACCGCAGATAAGCTTGGGATAAAGATCTCAAGTTGCCAGTTGGGCTGTTTCCCATAGTCCTTTATAAGAACTTATTGCCACAGAAAAGGAGGTGATTTCAGTGGAAAAGACGACTTCAGGCTTTCACAAGGACATGAACATTGGAGAGGTGATTTCCAAACATCCCGGCGCGGAGAAGGTGATTGAGAAGTACTTCGGCAGCGGGTGCTTCACTTGCCCTGGCATAAATATGGAGTCTATCGCCTTCGGGGCCATGATGCATGGCGCTGACCCTGAGTTGATAGTTAAAGAGCTTAATGAGCTGGAGTAGGTATGCAAAGTCACCGCCTCTAGCAATTTATCTTTGAGGGGGTAAATCAAGTGCCATTGGAAATAACTGAAGACATGATAATCAATGATGTCATCAAGAGCTATCCCCAGAGCATAGCGGTCTTTAATGAATTTCGTGTGGACTCCTGTTGTGGTGGGGGACAAAACATAAAGACAACTGCGTCGAGAGATGGAGTTAACCTGGAGGTCTTACTGCAGGCGCTCAATGAAGCGGTGAAAAACAAATAGCTACAGTAGGTGACGCAAGATGATTGATGTTAAGCCAATACAGTTATCTCAATTCCAGGAGTTCGATCCCAATCGCATGGTAGCCAAGATGCTCCATGATTCCGAGAGGTGCAGGGTAGTTCTCTTCTGCCTGGAACCGGGGCAAGAGGTATCACCACATGAAAGCAGTTCCGAAGTGATCTTTTATGGTGTGGCAGGGAAAGGCACGGTCTTGATTGGGGAGACCCACGTAGAACTGGAGCCACAAGCCTTTGTAGTCTGTCCGCCGACGGTGCCCCATGGAATCAAGGCAATGGAGAGAACTACAATCCTGGCGGTTATCACACCACGACCTGAATAAGGAACAGCAAGTTGCGCCCTGCCGAGATAGCCATAGATTCCTTCCCCGACGCTTGGCGACGCACAGCTAAAAGCAGGCTCCGCATTCGCTACACATGCCGACCTGTTAGCCTCTTCCACCAGGACCCTTGCTCATCCCCATCCGGCTTCCGGCCCACATACTTCTGACAATCCGAACAAAACCCCACCGCGTTCAAATCCGCTGCCGGAAAGCGCTGTCCGCAACAAACGCAGTGCATGGCAGCCAGGTCCTCTGCCGCGTCCAAACGCGGTTTTGTAAACATACCCCCTGCGCTTGGCCCCAGCCCGTTGCCCTCCCGGGTAGCGGCAAGCGCGCTAAGCTTTCTCATCACCCCCGCTGGCCTCAGCCAGCCGTAGCCTCGCAGCGAGAGCTCGTGTAGAAGCTGGGCGAAGTCCTCATCTGTCCAGAGCGGTTTACCTTGACGAATGATATCATCAGGGCCGTAAGGCGTGTGCAGCGTGAGGAAGATTTCGAGATACGGAGTTGCTCCCTCACCCCAATCCACCTCTGCGGGAAACTCATATCCCCAGTCAAACTCCCAGAGATGCAAAGTATTATCATGGCTCCCTGACAGAGCGTACCTGCTGTCAGGGGAAAAGGCGACAGAGCTGACCCAGTCCTCGTGCCCTTTCAGGATATGCTGGCATTCTCCCGTCCTCAAGTCCCACAGGCGCAGGTTTCTATCATGACTTCCCGACAGAGCGTATCTGCCGTCGGGAGAGATGGCTACAGACCTGACCCAGTCCTCGTGTCCTTTCAGGATGCGAAGGCACGCGCCCGTTCTCAGGTCCCACAGGCGCAGCGTGTTATCGAGGCTTCCC
>QIGA01000031.1 GCA_003229915.1 Chloroflexota bacterium | reverse complement strand
CAATCCAGGCCCAACATTTTACCTGGACCGATTTCCGGGGGGGCAGGGCATCTATGCTCTCCTTGACCACTGACATTACCTCCTTCACCGTTTGTTTCTCCTTACCGGTGAGGATGCCGCAGTGGCCCTCTTCTTCCTAGCCCCCTGCTACACCACCTACGAGGACTCTACTTGAGTCCATTCATAGCCATCCATATCAGGTTGGGTAGGGAAATGCGCGCGGTCCAGTTCTCGAAACAATTGTACATGTATATAGGGTTGATGTTTAATTGTGATTCCCGTTTCTAAGGGGTCCCCTTTTGATATACTAAATCTCCACTCTTCTCGAGGTGGTAGCGGCATGACTACAGGTGCTGCCTCCTTATCCTTTTCATACTTCCTCTGGCAGACGACTATACCGGGTATATCGCTCTCGTTCCGGCCAACGATATGAACAAGATTTATATCGCCGTGCCACTTAAACTGTTTCTCACTAACTGCACCCTGCCATTCGTCATTTCTGGCGACATTAGTTGCTTCTACCCCGGTCGAGCGTAATCTAATTATATTCGATTCCATCCCGCATTTCTGACAACGGTTGTCCTCAGTAATACCCGTAATGTAAGCATTTAAGCCATATCGTTTGACAAGACAATGACCGCAATTAGGACATTGTGTGTTAACCCATTCGCAAACATTGCCAATGTAGCAATACTTTATTCCCATCCCTCTCGCTATTTCTCGTGCTCTATATAGACGTTCGACGGGAGTCCTTGGAACGTGGGTGTACTTATAATCTGGATGAAATCGAACGAAATGTAGCGGCACTTTGTCAGATAAGTTATCTAGAACCCAACTGGCCATGCGTTTTACGTGGTCTTCTGAATCATTGAGATCAGTAATCAGTAAGTTGCTGATCTCAACGTGTTTGCCATTTGCGAAGACAAGCTTTGTGGCTTCTAATACTGGAGGTAACCATCCTTTGCTAAGCCTCCGATAGAATGCTTCGTCCATTGATTTAATGGAGATGCTAAAGACATCAATTACATTGCACAATTCCGCAGCGGCTTCTAAGCTTATGAAGAAAGATGATTTGAAGAGGTTCTTGAGACCCTTCTGGCGCGCTAACCTAGCCGTGTCCATAACAAATTCGAACCATACAACTGGATCATTATACGTCCAAGACAATATTTGAATCCCCCGCTGTAAAGCTATATCAACCACTTGCTCAGGTGTATGATAGTGAATCTCCTTCTCGTCCAAGTGTTTGACTTGTGCGGTCTTCCAATTTTGGCAAAAATCACACGCTAGCATGCATCCGATATTACCCAAAGACAGAATTGGGGCATCAGGTGCGTAGTGGAATACAGCCTCAGTTTCGATAGTTTCTTGAGTCAGTTGGACGGTTTTGCCATAAGTGAGTGAATGAAGAGTTCCTTCAATGTTTTTTCGAACTCCGCAAAAACCCTTCTGTCCGACATTCATTTTACAGTGCCTTGGACTAAGAAGGCATTCCACTTTCGAGTTGGCGGTTCTCCACATTGCCGCTTTTATAGGCATATCTTCAAGCTTCATCGCACCTCCCCATAAGTACATATCTAGTATGGACTAGCTGATTTTGCCGCCAAAGCGTCTCCAAAAGTGTCATAAGTGGTCGGGCAGAGACAGGGCTGGCTCCCCTTTGAGAGCTTTAACTAACGCGAAGGCTCTGTCTACATCTTCCTCACTAATAGCACCGTAGGCACCAAGCGAAAGCAGAGGAAATGTATCTCCGTCGCCTCCACTATAGAGAAGAAAATCCTTATTCGTACCATCGAGTATTCTCGCTGCCTGTCCCAAATTACCGCTTGCCTCTTTTAATCCTACGATGTTATCGATTTGGCTTAGTTCGATAACGGTTTCTGCAGAGATACTGATAACAGTGCGACTGGGCACATGGACAGCCTTGAACATCACTTGCGCTTCCTTGTCTTTACTGGCGCCGGCACAGCAACCTTGCCCCTGGCCAGCTCCACGCCCTTCTTGAAGGCCCGGAGATTCAAATCTAAATCCCTGTGGGACATGATTTCCCCTAGCGATTCCTCGAAATTCTTCATTCCAATGGGAACCATCCCCGAGCCAGCCAGCGCACCCACCATAACGATATTGGCAGCCAGGCCTGTCTCACCCTCCTCGATGGCTTTGACCACCCTGACTTCTGCTACCAACCCCCCCAGCTTTTGTATAACCTCTTCCACGGGAGGATACTTGGCCTGCCCGGAGAGGACAGAGATGGGATAGATGGGATTGGGGCTGACGATAACCCTCGTACTGGGGTTGCCATAATCGGCGATAATGCGCAACGCTTCTATAGGCTCCAACCCGACGATAATGTCTGCCTCGCCCTCGGGTATCAATGGGCCGCATTGCGCCTTCGCGGAGAAACGCACATGGCTCATCACCGGGCCTCCTCTCTGGGAAGCGCCATAGGTCTCGCTCACCGTTACGTAGAGCCATTCCTTTATCCCGGCGGTTGCTACTATCTGGGAAGCGAGGATGTTACCCTGGCCACCGACGCCTGCTATGATTAGGTTTAGCGGGTCTTTCTCCAGAGTCATGGCGCAGCCCCCCGAACTAGGATAGCCCCTTCGGGACAAAGCGTGGCGCAAACTCCGCAGCCGGTGCACACAACCTCGTCTATCTTTGCCTTCTGCGCCTCCTGGTCCCAGATTATGCCGGGGCAGTTGAACACCCTGCTGCAAAAGCGGGCGCAGCCGCAGTCGTCGCCGATACATTTTGACTGGTCGACGTAATATTTCTTCTGCAGCTTCTCCTTGGCCTCGATGAGGAAGCATCTTCTGCGGAAGATCATCACCCTGGGGCCACTATCCTGAAGCATATCGTAAAGGTCCTCTATAGCCTGGCTTATCTCAAAGGGGTCTCTTACCTTGAATTCAACCCCGATCCCCCCGCATATATTCTCGATTTCCACGGTAGGTGCGGGCTGTCCAAAGGCATCTAACCCGGAGCCCGGGTGAGGCTGGAAGCCTGTCATGGCTGTACCGCCGTTGTCCAGCACCACCATGAGTACGTTGCTATTGTGGACCCGGGCGTTTATGAGCGCCGGGATAGCGGCATGGTAGAAGGTGGAGTCACCGCAGACTGCGATCACAGGCTGGTTGAAAGCAAACCTGTCCAGCTTACCAAATCCGTTGGCCAGCCCGATGCCAGCGCCCATACAGTGAATGGTCTTTACTTGGAAGTAGCCTGTCAGACCTGTACCGATGCTGGAGCAACCTATGTCGCCAGCGACAAATCCATCCCGGCCATCCAGCTTGAGCGCCGATTTTATAGCCCACATGGATGCCCTGTGCGGGCAGCCGGGGCAGAATGTGGGCATCCTGGGAGGAATATAAGCCAGTGCCAGTTCTTTCGCCTTCTCCACGTATTTTTCGTCCCTTACCCGGGGCTTCAGCCCTTTAATGCTGGCCAGGGCCTGGGTGACTTTATCCTGATTCATCTCGCCATAGGCTGGGAGATGTCCGGATTTAGCGCCATAGACCTCAATCGGCCCCAAGGTCTTTGCCTGCTCTGCCAGCAGGATTTTGATGTTTTGCTCCAGGAAGGGGTCTACATCCTCAACGATGAGTATCTCAGTGACATTCTTGAGGTGGTCGACGATGAATCTCTCAGGAAGCGGCCAGGTGGTGCCGATTTTCAGGATCCCCACCTTACCTTTGAGTCGCAGCGCTGCCACCGCCTCGCGGGAATAGACCCAGCCGCTGCCGCAGGTAACTATGACGAATCTCGCCTTCCTGGGGCCGACATAGAAGTTGAACTGTGATGCCTCGAACTCCTCTCGTGCCTGCTCCAGCTTCTGGTGAAGCGCAGCGTGCTGTGCAACCGCTAAGTCCTGATCCCTGGATATGTACACGCCTTCGAATTTAGCTGTCCTCTTCTTTGTGGGAAGATCGCCGAGCTTAACATTTCGCCTGCTGTGAGATAATCTGGTGACAGTCCTCAGTATGCAGGGCAGTCTGAGCTTCTCAGAAAGCTCGAATGCCCACCTGGTCATATCCTTAGCCTCCTGGCAGTCCGCCGGCTCCAAAAGAGGCAGGTCAGCGTACCTGGCATAATTCCGGCTATCCTGCTCGTTGATGCTGGACATCGCTCGGGGGTCATCGGCGACTACCAGAACAAGGCCGCCATTGATGCCGGTGATATTGACCGTCATCAGGAAGTCCGAGCACACGTTGACACCGGGCTGCTTCATGGATACTAATGCCCTCAAACCGGCAAGGGAAGCAGCGGCCGCCGTCTCTAGTGACACTATCTCGTTGGTGGACCACTCGGCATAGATACCGAAACGCTCAGCCACACGCGCCAGGGATTCGAGAATCTCTGTAGCAGGGGTACCCGGGTAAGAGGCGCAGAAGTCAACGCCAGCCTCGATGGCGCCACGGGCAACGGCTTCATTGCCCATCATGAGCACGGTTTTGCCGGGTTGGTCAAGCTCTAGTGCCCCCATATTGAACTCCTAAAGGTACCTTTCCTTCTCCTGAGCGCGGAGGCGCAGGTATAGCAGGTTACTTTTATCGTTTGTCCTCTTCTGAATTGCGTCTACAGCCCTCTTCTTCTTGAGGGATGACGCCTCTTTCAGGTGGTCTAGCCTTGTCTGTTCCAGCGGCCTGGTATTGATTACGCCCGCCCTCTTCGCCTTATCAATAAACCTCTTGCCCGCCGAGGTTCTCACTATCAAGGTGTTCCAGTCTTCAATTCCTTCCACCATCCCTACCGATATGTCGGCGAACTCTGAGGTCATATCGTAGCAGACGCTGCACGTGGGCTTGATGAATTCTCTGACCTCATCCAGGGAGAACCTTACATCGCCTCCTGCTGTTTCCAACACCATGATGTTATCTGGAGGAGGCGTGATATCGATGCGCCTGATGAGCGAGGGGTCCACCTTGTCTTTGAGGAATTCGTAGAAGCCTTTATAGGACAAAGCCCAGGTGCAGAAGAGCCCGATAACGAGCTTCACTCCCCTGGCCCCGGTCTCGTGCTTCGCAGCCTGCATCTTTCTCAGCGCCAGCACCTGGCAGGGGATGCCGACC
>QIGA01000214.1 GCA_003229915.1 Chloroflexota bacterium | reverse complement strand
TTTTCATCAAGATATTCGGCTATATTAAATGCAAAAATACTTTCGCCACACTCCCGCTTCAGCCTGGTTAAGAAGCTATATAAAGTTTCAGGATTCTTGGTATTAATAGATTTAACATGCCATTTCTCCCTCAAGCTATCTTCTATCATTTGATAGGTTTCTGGACTGCGCCAAGGCTTCTCCGTATACGATTTAATTAATACAATTTCCATTTTCACTCCGTTCAATCAAGTATCAACTTTGCCTCACGAAGATTGCCCCAACGGGCAGCTCCTCGTCCTGGTTATTCAGGGCCGTCTCTTTCCCACTGGGCCGCATAACGGCTTTGAGCTGAGGCGCCGGGGTCATTACTTTTCAATTTGAATTTCCGCTACATCCCCGGTCGCCTCCAGCGAGTAGGTGGCCCTCACTCATGCAAAAGTCCTAGAGCATTGGCATCCTCAATCTGGTTTTTGACCACAAATCATTAGACTTAAACTTAAGATATATGGTTCGGGTGAAGCCAAGAATTCTGCCCGTACGGGAGAATCTTTTCTAACTCCTGTTCTGACGCCAACCCCATCTTAATAAGCGGAAGCATTCGATCAGGGTCTATCTGTGGCAAGAATGGCTCGATGCCGATTTCATCACTATGACATGTTACTACTTCTAAGTCCAAGTTGGTAAAAGCGGCAGCTTTGAGAATGCGCCATAGATTGCGCCCAATAAATCGGTTGCCGCCCTGCGCTGCTTGGGCCTGAGCCATTTTCTCGCGGATGCTTGTATATTCTGGAGCAAGAGGCTGAACCAAACCGGATATCTCATCATCGATGTCATATATCACAAGCTTGCCACCTGGCTTGAGGACGCGCCATATTTCTTTCGCTGCGCCTAGCGGACCAGCCACATGCTGAAACAGCAAACGCGCATAGGCGAAATCAAAACTGTCATCTGCCGAATGCATATCTGTAACCGAGCCCTCGACAAAATGGACGCGTTTGTTGGAAGCGTCTAGCTAATATTGCTCAGCCTTTTGGAGCAACATGGTGTCTATCTCTAGACAGGTTATTTGGCTCTTCGGAACCAGAGCCAACAATGCCTCGGTAACGAAGCCGGGACCGCTTCCTAGTTCGATCAAGGACATCCCATTTTCCAAACCGGACCAAGACAACGTGCGTACTTCCTTTTCCCAGCCCAAGCGCGCCTGCGCTGCTAGACGCTGAATTTCAGCACTTTCATCGCGGTGCAATTTATGAATGTCATAGGATCCTGATCTAGTCATTTCCATCTGCTCCATCTATAAGTGAAGGCCGCCTTCTAACGGCTTTGAGCTCAGCCGCCCCGCTCGTCCCCTGGCTTGCTTTTCAAAAATCCAATGCCAGTACTATCTCTATCAAATCGCGCCACCCGCGGGGTCGGCTGCAGCGAATGGTGAGGTGGCATTGATGCTGTCGCTGTCTCCTATTCTTAATGACCATACACGGATATGTGTTTAATGCTGTCACGTGTGAATTGGCCTTGGGACCAAGAGCTCCAGCGATGCCGCAATCTTAGATTAGCGATCTTAGCCATGAGATCAAGTTCCGATGGCCAAGCATAGCGAAGCTTGACCGGATACAAACGGTTGCCTTCGCCCGTAAGCTGGACATGCTGGCTGATGACCTGCTGGTTAACCGGATCATGCTGTGAGACATCAAGTTGAACCAGGCTCTCAGACACGCTAACGGCGCGTACCGTCTGATGGGCAGCATCGAATCGCCCCATATCCGGCACGAATGCCTCTATCACGAACACGCCGTCAGGAGAGAGGTGTTCGCTGACGCTCTGGAAGCATTGCACTTGCTCTTCCTGAGTAAGAAGAGCGAAGAACGTATTGAAAGCAACATAGATAAGCCGGAACTGCCGACCAATTTCAAAATCAGCGAATGACCCAATCAATACATCAATCTCATTGCCGCCCTTCTTAGATCTTAATCTCGAAAGCATTGCTTCTGACGCATCGATGCCCTGGACGTTGATGCCGTTCTCAAGAAGAGGTAAGGCAATTCGCCCGGTGCCAATACCCAGCTCAAGCGCCGGGCCATCCCCGGCCAGATCAGTTAAAAGCTTGATAGATTCCGAGTCGAACTCGGAGTAGAGCTCATCGTATACCTCAAAAATCCTTTGGCCATAGGTAGTATCGTCGTATTCTTCCATATCGTTGATTTCCCCTACATGTTATCGAACTAGCTAATCAATTCGCTAGCAGTGACCAATGCAGGCCGCTTCCGCCTAATGGTTCGAGATGAGTGGCCGGGGGTCGCAATACTTCGTATTGGCTTATGTCGCATGACTTCGTCATGCTCATTGAGAATTGCTACGCAATTCTCTCTTGGAATTTCCCAGGCTTTCTTTTCGCCCCGTTTCCCCGGTCCGTTCGAGCGAATGATTAGCCTCTCCAGGAAACCTGCGGCATCCTTCTTTCTAAAAGAAACTCTCCTGGCTGCTGCGATTATACAATAGCAGTTGTTCAGACAGCTAAGACCGTTCCGCCATTGGTGCCTTATGTGCCCGTTGGTTAGCCTGGTTCCGATGATGGGTGGTTTGTTCATTGGTGACCCTTGACTGGGATCCCGTTTAGTAGGCTACGCGACTCCATAACATCATCGGGTCTGAACGTCTATCCGTCCATCGAGGAGGAGGTCAAATGAAGAAGCGAGGTAGAAAGCGAAAGTCCAGGATAGTAAAGTTGGACAGCCTGAAGCAAATCAACCTGAATGCCGCAGGGTTGGATATTGGTGCAGCCGAAATTTGGGCGTGCGTGCCCGAAGGTCGAGATGAGCAGCCAGTGCGGATGTTCAATACCTTTACGGTAGATCTGTATGCTCTCGCTGATTGGCTGCAGACTTGTGGGGTAGAGACCGTGGCCATGGAATCGACTGGCATCTATTGGATCCCGACATATGAAATCCTGGAGGCCCGAGGCTTTGAAGTGCTTTTAGTCAACGCCCGGCAGCTGAAGAACGTTCCTGGGCGCAAGACGGATGTCCTGGACTGTCAGTGGATCCAGCAGCTGCACACCTATGGCCTGCTGCGAGGCTCGTTTCGGCCCGAAGAAGAGATGTGTGCCTTGCGATCCTACACCCGTCATCGGGATAACTTGATCCGCTACCGTTCGGCGCATATTCAACATATGCAGAAAGCCCTGCACCTTATGAACGTGCAGTTGACTAACGTGATTAGCGATGTCACCGGGGTTACGGGGATGAGAATCATCCGGGATATCCTGCGGGGAGAACGAGACCCTCAAAAGCTGGCCGCTTATCGCAATGCCCATTGCGCCAGGAGCGAAGATGAGATCGCCAAATCATTGGAAGGGAACTACCGCGAGGAACACGTCTTTGCTCTCAAGCAAGCCGTGGAGTTGTATGACTTCTACAACCAGCAAATCAAGGACTGTGATGCGGAAGTCGAATCCAAATTTGCGGCCTTCAAGCCGCGGGTGGATATTCAGCAAAAGCCCTTGAAGCCGCTGAAGAGACAACGTAACAAGCCGGAAGGCAATGCGCCCGACTTTGATTTGAGAAGCTACCTTTACCAGATGGCGGGAGTGGACCTGACCCAGATCGATGGTATCAAGGCCTTGACGGCCCTGAATATCCTATCCGAGATCGGCCTGGATATGAACAAATGGCCTACGGTGAAGCATTTCACCTCCTGGCTGGGATTATCACCATACCAGGATATTTCTGGCGGGAAAACCTTGCGTACGGGCACCCGGAAGAACAAAGGCCGGGCAAATAAAGCTTTTCGTATGGCAGCCCTAACCTTGACCCGCAGCGACAGTGCCCTGGGCGGCTACTACCGCAGAATGCGGGCCAGACACGGATCTCCTAAGGCGATCGTGGCTACGGCACATAAATTGGCTCGCATTTTTTACCGCATGCTCAAGTACCAGGAAGAATACCTCGATCCAGGAGCAGCCTATTACGAAGAGAAATACCGCCAGCGAGCCATCCGCAACTTGAAACGCAGAGCCCACCAATTGGGCCTGGAAGTCATGCCTGCCGCAGGCTGAACTGACACCAAATCAAATTCATACGAGCGTATTACTTTCCTTTCGCCCGGTTGAGGAAAGCATAAGGCATTTAATCAAAAAGGGCTCCTCTTATGCCAGAGCCCTTCTAATTCAACCTGGAATCACCCGGATGACTTTTCTAAATCAAACGTTTGCTCCCTCCACTGTTATTATTCATCATTGATCTGACGAGTTGTGTATCAGTTTCTTAGTAGATGGCCTGCTGGTATTACTTCAATAGCTCACGTAATGCCTTATCGCGCAGAGCTTTCAAATTGCGATAGGTTTTCTCTGTTCTTCGGGTGACCTTGCATATTACTATGACTACTTCATCATCAAATACTGCATAGATAATTCGATATTCCCCCTGTCTTATTCGGAACAATTCATCTTGAAGATGCTCACTTCCATGAGGCCTTGGATCTAAACGCAAGGAGCGCATGGTTTCAACCAAGCGCTCGCGCTGTTTATGTGGGATTCGACTTAGCTGCTTCTCAACTTCCCTATGCAGCTTCAACAGATAGGCCATATCTATTGGCCCAGACGCTCAAAGACCTCTTCTGCATCAACCGCCAGATCAGGATCAGCACGATATTCAGCGATTACCCGGCGACCATCCACGATATCCTCGAGGAGCTCAATCTTCTCTACCAGCGCATCGAACATTTCAGGCTCAACCAGGACAGCCGTAGGGCGGCTATGAGAAAGGACAAGAATTGGTCCTTCATCGAGATCCTTTAGAAGCGATGATAAATCGGATCGAAGATTCGAGACATTTGTTGTCCTAAGCATTTCACACCTTTTTTCTACTTGGATTATCTAAGCCAAGTTTTATGACATAATACAGGGCACATTACTGTACTCATTATAGTACGTATACTGTAATCGTCAACTGACATCCAGCGGCCAAGGCCATCTAACGGCTTTGAGCTGAGCGGCCGGGGAAGGCTCCGCCTCTTGCATTTCCAGCATCCCCATCAACCAACACCAATACGTTTTCACGCCGCATCCCCGGTCCGCTCGAGCGAGAGTTTGTGTAAAAAGTCTTCTCCAA
>QIGA01000086.1 GCA_003229915.1 Chloroflexota bacterium | reverse complement strand
CCTACAGGACCGTTTCTGTGCTTGGCGATTATGATTTCCGCAATGCCTTTGGGATAGGGCTTCTCAGGGAATTTGTTGTTCCACTCCTCCTCGGTGAAGTAAACATCCTCGCGGTAGATAAAAAGCACGACGTCAGCGTCCTGCTCGATCGAACCGCTATCCCTGAGATCGGAAAGCATCGGGGTGTGGGGGTGGCGGGATTCCACCGCGCGGCTTAACTGGGAGACGGCCAAAACAGGCACATCGAGCTCTCGGGCGAGCTCTTTTATGGAATGGGAGATATCGCCCATCTCCACAACCCTGTTATCAGTGTATCTGCTGGAGCGCATAAGCTGGATGTAGTCCACAATGATAAGGTCGATCCCCTTCTCGCTGTGGAGCCGGCGTGCCTTGCTACGCATGTCAGAATCCCTGAGAAAGGGAGAATCATCGATGTAGATGGGGGACTCGGAGAGGATACCCATGGTTTCCATGATGTTCTCTCGCTGGCGTTCGCTCAACTGATCGAGTCTTAGCCTCTGGGTGTCGACACCCGACTCACAGGAGAGGAAGCGATAGGCGAGCTCCATCTTGGACATCTCCATACTGAACAGGGCTACCCGAGCCCCGCGTTCTATGGCCGCATTGCGGGCGATGTTCAACGCTAGGCTTGTCTTACCCAGGCTTGGCCTTGCTGCCAGTATGACCATGTCAGATCGCTGCAGGCCACCGAGTATTTTGTCCAGATCGGCAAAACCGGTGGGTATATGGGGGAGACCCCCCTCGCGCTCACCGGCCAAGCTGCTCTCTTCGAAATAGCGATCGAGCACTTCACGGATGTGGACGAAGTCACGACGGCTCTGTCCATACCTCAGCCGAAAGAGTACCCCCTCAGCCTTATCGAGCGCATCATCTGCGTCCGGTGGCGACTCGTAGCCGATGGCCGCAATCTGGTTGGAAGCCGAAATCAGCTGGCGCATCATGGAGAGGCGGCGCACGATATTGGAGTAATACTCGACATGCACCGAGGTTGGTACTTGGGAAACTAAATGGCTAAGGTAGGCAGCGCCGCCCGCGGCCTCCAGTTGTTGCCGGCGCGCCAGTTCATGCGCTACGGTGATCTGATTTAGGGCTTCTTTGCGGTCATAGAGCTGCTGGCAACTCTCGTAGGTCCAACGGTTCTTCTCTCGGTAGAAGTCCTCTGCTTTTAGCAGGGTCACGACTTTGAAGATGGCTTCGGGGTCGATAAGCAGCGATCCCAGTACCGCCTCTTCAGCATCGAGGTCGTGAGGTGGGAGCTTAACGTTGGACTGAGATTCACCGCTGTCACCATACATGTCTATTTCTTTTCTTCGCCTTCTGCGTCTTGCTTCATCTCCTGCCCTGGTTCTGGCTCCTGCTTCTTCTTTTGCTTCGGTTCCTTCGCAACCTCTTCCTTGGGCTCAACGATGACATTCACAGTGGCCGTTACATTCTTGGTCAATCTTATCGACACCTTATGTCTTCCCAGCTCCTTGATGGGCTCGCCGAGTTCGATGGTGTGCTTATCGACGCCATGCCCACTGAGTCGTTTTATCTCCTTGGCGATGGCCGCTCCAGTGACCGAGCCATAGATGCGGTCTTTGGTCCCAGCACGAACCTTGATGACTACGGTCAGGTCTCCCAGCACCTGGGCTAAAGCCTCGGCCTCTTGCTCCAAACCAGTCTGGCGGCGGGCATCGGCCTGGTGCCGAGATTCCAGTTTCTGGAGCTCAGCAGATGTGGCGAGCGCAGCGAGTTCTTTGGGGAAAAGATAGTTCCGGGCATAGCCATCGGCCACTTTTTTCACCTCGCCGGCACTGGCTACATTAGGAACATCCTGGAGAAAAACTACTTTCATTTTACCCCCCCTATTCTATTCCGTGCCATTCACTTTGGGTCAAGAAGGTTTTGAACGAAGTTATCCGCCTTTCCACGGCACTTCGAGGAACTTTTCCACAAAAGTTTTCCACAGAGAACCTATTCCATTGCCTTTTTCAGACCATTTTCCCAGGCATCGACCACCTCATCCAGTGACAGATCCACTACGCCTTTAATGAGGAAGCGTTTGCCCCCGACGGTCCCAAGCTCTCTTAACGGTACCTTGTGCATGGCAGCCAGTTTTCGAAGTTCCCCCAAGCGGGCTGGCTTAAGCGAGACCACAATCCTTGACTGTGCTTCGCCGAAAAGATCGCTATCAATTCGTCCTTTTATCTTCCACTTCCCCTTGAGGCCAATGCCGCTGGCGATGCAGCTTTCAGCCAGTGCCACAGCAAGCCCACCGTCTGAGCAGTCGTGGGCTGAGCATATGATGCCCCGCCTGATGGCTTCGAGGCAGCACCCTTGCACCCTCTTTTCCAGATCGAGGTTGATAGAAATGGCGCCAACGACCTTGCCGCGAATCAACTCCAGATATTCACTGCCGCCGATACTGTCTGTGTCTCTCTCATCACCTCCGAGCATTACCACCAGATCACCCTCGCTTTTGAAGCCTATGGTGCAGTGCAGGTCTATGTCTTCGATCAGCCCCAGCATACCCACTACGGGGGTGGGATAAACTGGCTCGCCTTTGGTCTCGTTGTACAGGCTGACGTTGCCACTGATAACCGGGATGCTCAGGACCTTGCACGCTTGAGCTATACCTCGAATGCATTGTTCAAGCTGATAGTAGACATCGGTCTTCTCTGGATTGCCGAAGTTCAAGCAGTCGGTTATTGCCAGAGGCTTGGCGCCGGCGCATGCCAGATTGCGCGCTGCCTCTGCGACAACTATGATGCCGCCTGTGTATGGGTCGAGATAGCAGTAGCGACCGTTACCGTCCGCAGTCAAGGCAATGGCTTTATTTGTGCCCTTGATCCTGAGCACGGCGGCATCACTCCCTGAGGTAACCGCGGTGTTGATCTGAACCTGGTGATCGTATTGGCGGTAGATACATTCTCTGCTGGCTATATTGGGCGAGGCAAGCAGTCGCAGCAGAATCGAAGCAGGGTCCTTTCCTACGTCGGGGATTGGGCTGAGGTCGAAGTTCTGCAGTGCTTCGAGCCAGTCGGGTTTGAGGCCCCTGGGGCGGTACAGTGGTGGGTTGGTGAGGAGATCGATCGGAACCTCAGCAACCACTCGCGCACCTTCCATTATTCGAGCCATACCGTCATCGGTCACGTGTCCGATGATGTCGGAACGGAGGTCCCACTTATCGAAGATTGCTTTGACCTTATCCTCGCATCCCTTCTTCACAATGGCCAGCATCCGCTCCTGTGATTCGGAGAGCATGACCTCGTAGGAAGTCATCCCTTCTTCACGCCGGGGCACCTTGGCTACGTCGATTGTCACACCGGCGCCGCTTTTTGAAGCTGCCTCGATAGCGGAGCTGGTCAGTCCTGCTGCGCCGAGGTCCTGCAGTCCCACGATATAGTCGGTCCCGGCAAGCTCCAGGCAGGCCTCCAGCAGCAGCTTCTCCAGGAAGGGATTTCCCACCTGCACCGTCGGCCTCATTTCGCGCTCATCCTCGAAGGTCCTCGACGCCAGTCCCGAGGCGCCGTGAAGGCCATCGCGACCCGTATCGGCGCCGACAAGCATCAACAGGTTGCCTTTGCCGCTGGCTTTTGAGCGGATCAGCTTCCTCTTCTCGGCGATGCCCACGCACATGGCGTTGACCAGGGGATTGGCCGAATAGGAGGGGGAGAAATAAACCTCGCCGGCAACGTCGGGTATGCCCAGGCAGTTGCCGTAGCCGCCTATGCCTGATATCACTCCGTTGAAGAGATAGCGGTTTCGCGGCTCACTGAGGGGGCCGAATCTCAGCGAGTTGAGGAGGGCTATGGGCCTGGCCCCCATGGTGAATATGTCGCGCACTATCCCTCCCACCCCGGTGGCTGCTCCCTGATAGGGCTCGATGGCTGAGGGGTGGTTGTGTGACTCCATCTTCATTACCACGCAGAGGCCGTCGCCTATATCAACTGCGCCGGCGTTCTCCTCGCCGGGGTTGACCAGGACGTTGGGGGAAGCGTGCGGGAGCAGCTTGAGCAGCAGCTTCGAGTGCTTGTAGCCGCAGTGCTCGCTCCACAGGCTCCCGAATAGGCCTATTTCGACCAGATTGGGCTCCCGGCCCAATTCTTGCACGATTTGGTCGTATTCCTCCCGGCTGAGAGCGACTTCGTCAAGGATTTCTTTGGCGATGCCCATATGACTTTTCCTCGTACTTAATCTTGAGTGAGTAACTCCAAAAGCCGGTCGGCAATACTCTTGGCCTTGGGTCAGGATGTTGTAAAGACTGGTTATGGCAGAACATGTTTCATCTGCCAGCCAATAGCTCCGTGAATGCATCGATTGTAAGCTCCGCCCACCGCATCTTTCCCCTGTTCTAACGTGACCGTGAACCTCATGTATCCCTCCTGCTGTGCCATTAGATATCCAAGTTTAGGGTTGGCTGAAAGAACGCTTCGCCATTCACTGCCATGCTAGTACAAACGTTCTATTATGTCAAGGGTCAGACCTGTTTTACGCAGCCCATCGCTCTGGTGGTAACTTCGCCGATGATAGATTCGAAAATCACGTTACCGTCCACGCCGCCGACGATCTCTTCACATGCCCTCTCAGGATGTGGCATCATACCCAGTACGTTGCCCGCTTTGTTAACGATGCCGGCGATATTGTTCAGGGAACCGTTGGGGTTTACCCCCTCGGTTATCGCTCCTGAGGGGGTGCAATAGCGGAAGACGACCTGGTTATTGGCTTCGAGCTCTCTCAAAGTAGACTCGTCGGTATAGTAGCTACCCTCGTAGTGGGAGATGGGGATGCGGAGCACCTGCCCTTGCCGGGCCTTTGATGAGAATGGGTGGGAGGTGTTCTCTGTTCGCAGGTTAACCCATTGACATCTATACTGGAGGTGGTTGTTTTGTATGAGGGCTCCAGGGAGAAGCCCGGACTCACAAAGTATCTGAAAGCCGTTGCAGATACCCAGCACCAGCTTTCCCGCGGCAGCGAACTCCTGCACCGTGGTCATTATCGGCGAGAAACGGGCGATGGCTCCAGGTCGGAGGTAGTCGCCGTAAGAAAAGCCACCGGGAAGAATGACGCAGTCGAAGCCCGATAGATCGGTATCCTTGTGCCACACGTATTCCACCTTCTGC
>QIGA01000121.1 GCA_003229915.1 Chloroflexota bacterium | reverse complement strand
CTCGGGAAGGGCGCTGCGTCTTATCAAAGGTGGCAGGATCGGCTTTGCCGCCAGCAACAAGGCGAATGGAACGGAGGAATTGGTGGAGATGGCTGTGGAGATGGCCCCGTTCGGCGCTGAGGCCAAGTTCGAGTTCCCTTCGCTTGAGACTTACCCCAGGGTCGAGGTGTATGATCCCGGAGTCGAGGCGGTTACCGAGGAGGCCATGGTCGAGCTGGGGCAATCCTTGATCGACAAGGTGCGGGAGCATACCCCGGAGCTTGTCTGTGAAGCATCGGTGTCCATAGGTACTATCTCCGTTGAGGTTCTGAACTCCCGAGGAGGCAAGGCAGCCTACAGGAAAAGCATCTTCGGCTTCGGCATAGAGGGCGTTCTCATCAGGGGCACGGACATGCTCTTCGTGGGCGACAGTGATAGCTCGTGTCACCCACTGACTGATGTGAACGGGGTGGCCGCAACCACTATCGAGCAGCTTGAACGAGCCAGGGAGACCGCTGAGTCGCCTGTGGGACAGTTGCCGGTGATCTTCACTCCATACGGGGTTGCTATGGCCCTTATGGCACCCCTGGCGATGGCAGTCAACGGGAAGACGGTGCTTCAAGGGGCTTCGCCCTTGGGCAACAGGGTGGGTGAGCAGGTTTTCGATCCCAGGATTTCCATCTGGGATGACGCCACCATAGACTACCGTCCCGGAAGCAGGTTCTGCGACGGCGAGGGCGTGCCCAGCCAGCGCACGGCGATCATCGAAAACGGAGTTGTGACCAGCTTCCTTTATGACCTCCAGACCGCTGCTCTGGCTGGCACCCGGAGCACCGGCAGCGGCTCGAGGGGACTGGGCACACTGCCCAGCCCGTCGCCGAGCACGGTCGTCATCGAGAGCGGGGACGCCAGCTTTGAGGAGATGCTCGCTGACATTAAGGAAGGGCTGGTAGTCGAGCAGCTCCTTGGCGCTTCTCAGGGTAACGTCCTGGGTGGAGACTTTAGCGGCAACATCCTTCTGGGCTACGTGGTGAAGAACGGCGAGATCGTGGGCAGGGTGAAGAACACTATGCTCTCGGGCAACATCTACGAGGTCTTGAAAGAGGTTGCCGCTGTCGGGCGCGAGGGCAAGTGGGTCGGGGGGCGGGTGTGCATTCCGCATATCTACTGTCCACGCCTTGCAATATCTACGAAGGAATGACACATGACATAAGGCGAAGGGCTCCCAATGACAGGTGAGGTTCAGTTCGCAATGACGGGTGGCTGGTGAGGGCGAAATGTCTACGCACCTAGAGCACTATCTGGAGGAGCTTCGCGACCTCAGTAAACCCCTTATTACCTCGAAGCTCGCCAACCTCTCAGATCTCTCACCGGAGGAGGCGGAGGTTTTCAATAGGGAGTGGCCTTACATCGACATCGAGCGGCGGAGGCAGATAGCGGGTCGTCTGGCGGAACTCCTCGAAGACAACATTGAGCTGGACTTCGACGATGTCTTCCGCTCCTGTCTCGCCGATACCGACAGCGTGGTAAGGGTTCAAGCTGCGGAGGGGCTATGGGGGTCTGAGGAACGCACTCTGATCGACCCTTTGGTTGATTTGCTTCTTTGGGACGAGGAGCATGCTGTCCGAGCTGCTGCCGCTAACGCTCTGGGGGGATTTGCCATGCTGACCGAATTGGGGAAGCTGCCAGAAAGCGATGCGAATAAGGTTGAAGAGGCTTTGCTCGCCGCCTTCAGTAGCAGCGAAGAACACCTTGTCGTTCGCTGCAGGGTGCTGGAAGCGATCAGCCCCCTGGGCAAGCCGCAGATAGAGGAGATGATCCGCCAGGCGTACCGAAGCGACAAACTTGAATTACAGGTGAGCGCCCTATACGCCATGGGGCGCAATTGCCATCCCGGTTGGCTCCCGGTCCTTTTGAAGGAACTTCGTAGCTCCAGCGCTCAGTTACGGTTCGAGGCAGTAAGGGCTTGCGCAGAACTTGAGGCGGAGGAGGCTGTCCCCCATCTATTGGAGCTCACCCGCGACGGTGACGTAGAGGTGCAAATCTCTGCGATTGAGGCGCTGGGGCAAATCGGAGGCAGCGAAGCAAAAGAGGTGCTGCAGGAATGCCTGGAGAGCTCGGACGAGTCCATCCGCGAAGCGGCACAGGAAGCGCTGGACGAGCTGGGGTTCTGGAAAGATCCGCTCAGTCTGTAGCTAGGAAGGTGTCCGCAAACTCGGCAAAACAGGAAAACAGGGGTAGCCTAGAGCATCTGCTCTAGGCACAGTTGGAGCAGATGCTCCAACCTACCCATAATTCTCACCCTGCACGCCTGTCACGGCGAAGGATTCGTTGCCACAGGAGTAGCAACACTACCTGATTCTCGGGCACCCTTCTAGAGGTATTCTCCGAGGACCAGGGCTGCGGCTCCCAGAAGGCCGCAGTCATCGCCCAGGGCAGCCGGTACTATGCGCACCGAGTAGTCCGGCATGGTCCTCTCGGCGACGACCTGACGCACAGGTTCAAAAAGGAGTTCGCCCGATTGTGAAACGCCGCCCCCCAGTATGACAATCTCGGGATTGAATATGTGAACCAGGTTTGTCACCCCGACTCCCAAGTTGGTCGCTGCGGTGTGCACGACCTCCTGGGCCACCGGATCGCCCGATCTGGCTGCCTCTACCACCACCTTGGCTGTAACCCTGGCTAAGTCTCCGTCAATCAGGTCGGTAATCGCGCTTGCCTCCCCGTGGGAGAGCTTCTCCAGGGCGAGGCGAGCGATGGCAGTCCCGGAGGCCATGGCCTCCAGGCAACCCACATTGCCGCAGTTGCACTTCGGCCCGTTGAGGTCTATGGTCATATGGCCGATCTCTCCAGCGAAGCCGGAAGACCCCGTTAGAAGCTTGCCCCCGCTTATCACCCCACCTCCGATACCGGTGCTGACCGTGATGTAGAGAATATCGTCACTACCGACGCCGGCGCCGAATCTGTGCTCGCCCAATGCAGCGAGGTTGGCATCGTTGCCTACCAACACTGGAAGCTGAAGCTCATGTTCAAATATCTCTTTCAGGGGAGTGTTGTACCAGCTTAGCAGGTTTGGTGAGGTGAGCAATACCCCTGTCGTTGGCGTGACGAGCCCTGCGACAGCTATACCCATGCCACTCACTGAACCGGGCTCGATGCCGGAAAGCATCTCCGCAATTGCTTCCTTGATTCTCCCTAACGCCTCCTCTGGCCCGCTCTCCGGGCGGCTGTCCCCCTTACCCTGCCTCAGGAGTTGCCCCTTTTCATCTGCCAGGGCGAGACGGAAGTGCGTGCCGCCGATGTCGAGTGTCAAGACAAGTTGATTGCTCTGGCTCAAACCCTGCCCCCCAGACTCAGTTCTTGATAGTATAGCATCGCGGCTAATCGCTGTCTAACAGAATCGCGGTGGGGGCACGCCATGCCTGCCCCTAAGGTGATGCACGGCGTTTCTATCCCTGCCATAGCCGTCTGTTGACTGGCAGCAATTCAACTTATAGAATTATATGCGGGAGCGTTCAAGGTGCTGATAGGACAGAAGGTTGTATTGCGTGAGAAGCATATTGGCGATGCCGGGAACGACTATGCCTGGCGGCGTGACTCCGACCTGTCCCGCCTGGACGCGGTGTCCCCTCTGGATATGTCCTACCGGGAGTACGTGGGTTACTATGCTGACGAGCTGAAATACATGAGCAGACGGCGCCGAAGGTTTGCCATAGACACCCTTGCGGAAGGTAAACATATCGGGAACTGTATGTACTATGACATAGATGAAGACATGCGGCAGGCGGAGCTGGGTATTATGATCGGTGACAGGGAATACTGGGGTCGGGGCTGCGGGGCCGATGCTGTGGCGACTCTGGCCCGCCATATCTTCAATGATACCAATGTGGATAGGATATATCTCAAGACCCTGGAATGGAATGTAAGGGCACAACGGTGCTTCCGGAAGTGTGGCTTCA
Organism: Chloroflexota bacterium; assembly: GCA_003229915.1. GTDB lineage: Bacteria > Chloroflexota > Dehalococcoidia > SZUA-161 > SZUA-161 > SZUA-161. The sequence goes on along the minus strand of QIGA01000121.1, from coordinate 3,620 downwards.
TCGCCTGCGGGCGAACTACCAAACAGGGGAACGATTTCTTCGTGATGGAGCTGCATCGAGGCTGGATGAAGTCGACCGAAGCCGATACCGCGACGGCACCACACAGTGCTGACAGTGGAGCCTCGCTCCCCCATGCCACTTGACTCAAAAGGTGCTGACTAGTATACTACTGCCACTGTCCGGAGGGGTGAATGATGAAGGTTTCATGTTCCCAAGAGGATTTGAGTAGAGGATTGGCGGTAGTGGGAAGGGCTGTGGCCACCAGGGCCGTCTTGCCCATCACCAGCAATATTCTTATAGCAGCCGAGGGCTCTCAACTGAAGTTGGCCGCAACCAACCTTGAGATCGCCATCACCTGCTGGATCGGAGCCACCATCGAGGAGGAGGGAACGATCACGCTTCCCGCGAAGCTGGTCACGGATTTCGTCAATTCCCTGCCCAGCGGGCGAATCGATATGGCTATGCCTTCCCAGAGCCAGCCCGTTGAGCTCACGTGTGCCCGCTATGAGGCACACATCAGCGGACTGGATGCTGCCGATTTCCCGCCCATCCCCAAGATCGACGAAGGGGTGACCATCAGGGTTAAGCCGGATGAGCTCCGGGAAGCCATAAACCAGGTGGCGTTTGCCGCGGCTTCGGAGGAATCGCGCCCCGTTCTTACCGGCGTTCATGCCGATTTCGACGGCGATCAGCTAACCCTTGCCGCCGCCGACGGCTTCAGACTGGCGGTGCGCAAGCTGTCTTTGGACAACGTAGTTGACGAGAAGATAGCTGTTATCATCCCGGCACGCGCCCTCGCGGAGCTAAACCGCCTCATCACCGATCAGGAAGAGCCTGTGGAGCTCACCATCAACCCCAAGAAGAGCCAGGTGATTTTCAAGCTGAGGAACATTGAGATGGTGTCCCAGTTGATCCAGGGTACCTTCCCCAACTATGATCAGCTCATCCCCCAGAGCTACACTACCAGAGCCGTGGTCAACCTCGCTGACTTCCTCAGGGCGACGCGAAGCGCCTCCATCTTCGCGCGGGATGGGAGCGGCATTGTGCGGCTGCAGATAATGCCCAAGGATGGGAATGGCAAGATCGCCATCTCGGCGAGGGCCGAGGAGGTTGGGGACAACCTGGGCGAGGTGGATGCCGCTGTGGAGGGAGATGAATCCAAGGTCGCTTTTAACAGCAAGTATCTGGTGGACGTGCTGGCTGTCCTGGCGGGAGACGAGGTGGTGCTGGAGACCACGACCTCCTCAAGCCCGGGGGTCCTTCGCCCCGTAGGGAAAGACAACTACGTGCACGTGGTCATGCCGATGTTTGTTCAATGGTGACTAAATTCCTTACATAATTAGTGAGACGGGATAAGGGTTTGTCTTCGGGAAGATGAATGTTGACTTCTGTCTGCATGAAAGCATCTGGGTGTTGCTTCTCAAACTCCTCAAGAGCATGATTTAGGTCCTCGTTATCGCTGCCATCGTAGTCTGGGTCTGAAGTTGATATTAACTGACCACCTAGTTTGAAGCTAAACCGATAGCTTTCTGGGTCTGCAAGTATTTCAAGACGAAGTTTCTCAAGTAGTCTGCGCTTTTCGTTAAGACCGTCTGCCGGGCAGTTGTAGTATTCTCGTGATTGTAATACCTGTGACATTAGTTCTTCGGATAATTCGCTAAGTTCAAAGGTTAAACGCTCTTCACCGGCTTCTTTTCTTGTTACCATCAATTCTTTTAGTTGGTGTTCAACGTTTAAGCGCTCCTGTTTCAGCTTGTTAACTGCGTCTAGAACGTAGTCTTTGGTTACGGCTTCGTGTGGTAGGAGGTCGTAGAGTGTTCTTTCTTTAGCCGGATAAGTCTTCAATTTCCTGCGAAGCTGGTCTATCTGCTTATCCATAAAGGGTAATATATCTCCTTGCCTGGGTTCTTTTCTTTCGGAATCTTCAAAATCGATAATTAGAGTTAGTAAAGTTTTCGGATGTGATAGCATTTCGAGTATCTTATTCCATACTGAGTTTTCAAGGTCATTAGCCTTGATATATCCGGCGTCACAGATTTTTTCTCTGGTGGCGGTTGGGCGTGCTCCCCGGCACTGATAGTATCTGTACTTGCCGTTTAAGGTGGTTCCGCCTATTGGTGAGCCACACTTGCTGCACTTCATAAAGCCGGTGAGCAAGTAGGGGCTGTTCTGCTTTATCGGTCGCGCCTGTTTAGCCTGAAGCAACATTTCCTGAGCTCGTTGAAACATTTCTTCGGATATGATGGGGGGTGTGATATCGGGAAGCTGTGGCCTTGAAGTGACCTTAGTCTTAGATATTCTCTTTGTCTTACCGAAATAGGTCTTGCCGGTGTAGGTCTCGTTAGTGGCAATTCGCCTGATGGTCAAGGGATGCCACATAGAGCCTGACTTAGACTTTATAGATGCCTTGTTAAGTTCAAGGGCTATTTTGTGGAAGCTGAAGCCTTGTAGCACCATAGTGAAAATTTTCATGACTACCTTCGATTCATAGTCAATGACGGTTCGGCGTCCGGTACTCTTGTCCCACAGGTAGCCATAGATGCCGATGCCAGTTCCCTGCGGTAGTTTGCCTTCCTTAAGGTGGGCTAGCTTGCCTCGCATGGTACGCTCTCGTATCTTCTCGGCTTCGAGCTTTGAAGCGAAGCCACGAATGTAGGTTATTAGCTTGCCCAGGTCGGTACTCTCTACAGTCTCGGTTACAGCTTCAAGTGTGACGTCGTGCTTCTCGAGCTCCTGGGTGAGTATGACGCCGTGAGTCGGGTCACGTGAAATCCGGTCAAGACAATAGACAACAACAACATCAATTTCGTTGGCTCGTATCAAGTCTCGCAATTCCGTTAGCTTGGGGCGCTCTAGGGTGAGTCCTGAGTAGGTCTCGCTGAAACGGCGGGCTATCTGGTAGCCTTTCTGCTCGCAGTAGGCCAGACAAGCCTCAAGCTGTGTCTGAAGGCTGGTTCCTTCTCTTTCCTGGTCATCGGTGCTTACACGGCAATAGATAGCAGTTCTCATTTCTTTACACCTTTCCATTTCGGCTTGTTCCAGTAGGGCGATTTGCACTTAGGGCATACTTTGGGCTCTACGGGTCTTTTCGGATACCAAGTGTGGCTGCAGCGCAGACACTTCAGCGTGTGCAACTCAAGGTTCCTGTTCATGACGTCAATATATACCAGAGGTATATATTGTCAAGAGGCAGATTAGTCCGGATGAATGAAGCGCTGGTGCTCTGGTTTCATGCCAGGGCGATACTTGCGCTTGTGCCTGCCACACTCGCAACATCGGTAGAGCAAGGTTCTTGGCCCGGTCTTCACTAGGTGCCAGCAATGTCGTAAGTAATGCCTGTGTCCTTTGCACGCATCCATCGTTACCCCCTTTAACTTTAATTCCCGAAGGACAGCGTCTTTCTTTTCACACGACAAGGCGTTGTCAAGCCCGAGCGAAGCTCGCCCCGCAGGGGTTGGCTTTACAGCATAGCCGTAGTCGTGTGATGCGCTGTCTGCTCCTTCGGGAAAAAGGTTTCCTGGTGGGGTGGTGTGGGGTACCTGTGAATCTACGCCTGGCTTTTTTGGGATCCCAACGGCGTCCGGCGGAACTGGAAACCGGCCGATGGCCAAAAAGCGAGA
>QIGA01000164.1 GCA_003229915.1 Chloroflexota bacterium | reverse complement strand
CGGCGACCGTCGGCATCATGCGGGAGACCTGCCGCGACCTCAACGTGCCCTTTGTGCATCTGGGACTTGACCTGTTCGACAAGAGGTATTCGACACCCGACCAGGTGAAAGACAAGATGTCTCAGTTCTTCAGAGCCATGGGGATGGGCTAGAGACAAGAGTATTGACCAAGCGCGCCTGAGTCTGTCACCCTGAGCGCTGGCGAAGGCTCTCGACTCTTCGCTCCGTTCAGGGTGTAGCTCGGAGTACCGATGCCTCTGGGAAATACCGCAGCCGAAGTTGCGCTTGACGAGGGATACCAGGTTCATGACAGTTTTTGATGCGTACATAAGGAAGATGGCTGAATACGTAGAGGAACTGAGGGGAAAGGGAACACAAGTCCGCGAGTTCAACCATCCCGGCGACGCCAGCAGGCTGGCCGAAGGGCTTACCATTCGGGTAGGTCCCCAGGCCAGTTCGGGCATAATACTGCGAGGAGATACATTCGCCGAACTGGGCAGTCCTGGCGCGGGTTCATGCGCGTTCCCCCTGTGGACGGACAATCCATCTCTGATCAGAGACGGCAAGATCACCCTTATCGGCCCCGATATTCTAGAATCACCGGGCGCCTGCCTGCCTTTCGGGCAGGTCTTGATGGCAGGAGGAAAAGAACTCGGCGACCAAGAGCATTCAGCGCTGGAGCAGAACCAGTACGTCTCTGACCAGATAGAAGGATATATGATCAAGAGCACTCCCGGACGCATGTGGAGCAGGGTGAGCAATGATGCCGCGGAGAAGGGTCTCGGCTTTGAAACTCTTGGAAAAGCGCTGATGGCTATCTTCAAATCAGAGATACCCAAGATACAGGTAATGGAAATCGTCTTTGTAACCTCGGGCAAAGAGGACGTGCAGCGGCTGGATGACATTGCCGAGCAGGTACGGAAGATCGGCAAGGATATCGAGAGGGAAACATGGCTGGCCAGGGGCTATGACATCCTCGAATGCACTCTGGGCTGGGATTGCAGCACCTGCTCCGACAAGTCGGTGTGCGACGAGATCAGGGAGGTTGTCAAGGTCCGCAAGAAAAAGGTGAAACAGACCGGGAAAGCTGCGAGGGCATAGCCGCGCAGGGACCGTCCACTACCATGCGCTTATCCTCTCAGGAATCAGAAACATGATAGGTGTACAGATCGATGCCTGAATCCCCTGTTTCGAGCAAGGGTCTGATCGCGGTGTGCGGCAAGGGTGGTGTGGGGAAAACCGCGTTCACGGCCATGATGAGCAAAGTCCTTCTCGAAGGCGGCAAGGCAGGCAAACTGCTGCTGATTGACGCTGATCCAGCTATGGGTCTGCCTATAGCGCTGGGCATCAAAATCACGCGGACGATGGGCCATGTTCGAGAAGACATTATCGAGACCGCCAGAAAAGGCAAGAAGGAGGGAAGGGTTCAACTGGCCGATATGATCGATTACATGGCTCTGGAGGCCCTCAACGAGATGGACGACTTCGCCCTTCTGGCTATGGGCCGCACCGAGACCCTGGGTTGCTATTGCCCGGTCAACGACCTTCTGCGGGGAGCAATAGAAACCCTCGCCAAAAGCTTCGACACCATCATCATTGATGGCGAAGCCGGCCTGGAGCAGCTAAACAGGCAAGTGATGCGCCGAGTAGATACACTTATTGTTGTGAGTGACGCTACCTCCAGGGGGATACAAACTGCGTCCTTAATAAGAGGCATGGTACAAGACGACAAGGTGATACAATGTGAGAAGATAGGTTTGGTCTTCAACAGGGTGCAAGGTAGTGAGGAACTACTAAAGCAATCCGCGCAAGATTTCGGCCTGGACGTTTTGGGCTACATACCACACGATGAGAACATCGCCTACTATGACTTGGTTGGCAAACCCATAACCGAGCTTCCCACCGATTCCCCCGGATTCTGCGCAGTACGGCATATCGTAGAAAACTGCGTCCTCAGATAACAGCTTCCCGAGCCTTCCACCGGATACAGAGGCCACCAGAAACAGTCTCGTCCCCGAGGACAGTTGCAAGCGATCGTTGAAATCCGCTCAAGCTTCCTTCATAATCTAAAGTGTAATTTGATATCGAACACCTCGAAAGGTCAGAGATGAGGAGAACAGTATGACGCGAAACGGGGGTTTCGGGGAGGCCTTTCCCCCTAAAGCAATCGCAATCGTCGGTGTTTCCCGAAACGAGCACATGAATCACCCCGGCTACACTGGAGCCCTACTCTTGCGCACGTTTCGGGAGGCGGGTTTCCAAGGACGTGTATATCCCATCAACCCTAAAGCTGAAACTATTCAAGGCGTCAAGGTCTATCCAAGCGTAGGCGCGGTTCCTGAGCCCGTGGATATGGCGATAGTTACTGTACCGGCTGCGGCGGTACCCCATGTGCTGGAAGACTGCGCGGCGGCTGGAGTACTCAATGTGCAGATCTGCACATCTGGTTTCGGTGAAACAGGGGAAGCTGAAGGAAAGAGGCTGGAAACCTCGATACGAGAGATCGCATTGAGGGAGGGACTCCGGGTCATAGGGCCTAACTGCATGGGCTTCCAGATACCCTCCGTCCGCATGAAAATGTTTCAGGACGTGCCGTTAGTTCAAGGGCCCGTGGCCTTCGTCTCTCAGAGCGGGGGGCACGCACGTATGTACCTGCTGCAGGGGCCAGAGTACGGAATTGGTTTTAGCAAGGTGATAAGCTACGGCAATGCCATCCTGATGGATGCCACGGACTTCCTGGAATACCTCGCAGATGACTCCGAAACCGAGATCATCTGTATGTACCTTGAGGGCATCAAGGACGGTGGCAGGTTCGCCAAGCTCGTAAGTCAAGTGAACATGACAAAGCCAGTCATTATATGGAAGGGGGGACTGACATCGGCAGGGGCACGGGCTGCTGCCTCTCATACTGGCTCTTTAGCTGGGGACAGGCAGATTTGGGATGCCTTCTTCACACAGACAGGAGCGATACGGGTCGGCTCGCTTGCGGAAATGATCGAAATCACTGCGACCATCATCCATTTGAAGCCGACGCCGCAGGTGCGGGCAGCGGTGTTGGCTGCTGGCGGAGGCAGCAGTGTAGCCACAGGAGATGTCTGTGCCGAGGAATGTCTCGATGTGCCGGCACTCTCCCCTCAGACGATAACGGGGCTCCGCGAGTTCATCTCCCTGGTGAACCAGAGTGTGGGGAACCCGTTGGATGTACCCGGTGTGGTGTCTGATGTCTCCAGTGTGCGACGAATGTTTGAACTACTGGCCGCTGACCCTCTGATAGACATCATTCTTCTACACCTCAGTGCTGAGTTCTTTGTAGGTCCAACGCATAGTGTAATCACTGACGAACAAGTATTAAGGTTCATTCGCGAGAACCCTTGGGGTACCCAAATAGCCGTCGCGGTGTCGGGAGAAGGCCACGTCCGGGACACCGAAAAATATGCCCGAGAATTGCGAGAGGCAGGCATCATGGCATATAGCTCCCTGCGCAGTGCCTGCAGAGCCCTGCACCGATTTGCTGGCTACCATCAATTCGTGGCGGAGAGCGGCGGCCATGCTCAATACACAACCCACTCAAGGATGATTTAGGAGATACATGAATATCCTCGTTTCCGGCTCACTGGCATACGACAGGATTATGGACTTCCCTGGGCATTTCTCTGACCATATCCTTCCGGAGAAGCTGCACGTTTTGAACGTCAGCTTCACTGTCAACAGTATGGTGGAGAAATTCGGCGGTACCGCTGGCAACATCGCCTATGCTCTTCGTCTACTGGATGAAGAGCCGACAATCCTGGCAACCATTGGTCGCGATTACGAGAGGTATTTCGACTGGTTGGCGCAGAATCAAATAGCTGTCGACAGCATCAAAATCGTTGAAGAGGAGTTCACCGCCTGCGCCTACATAACCACCGATCGAGCCGCCAACCAGATCACAGGGTTCAACCCTGGGTCCATGAAATATCCCTCCTCTTTCGATTTCGATAAGATCGACCCGAAAGAAAGCATCGCTATTGTCGCTCCGGGGAATCTTGAGGATATGATTAACTACTCCCACACCTATCAGGCTAGGGGCGTTGATTACATCTTCGATCCCGGCCAGTCTCTACCAATGTGGGATGGACAAAAACTTGTCAAATGCATAGAAGGGTCGAAGATATTGGTTTCCAACGACTATGAATTGGAACTGATCATTAGCAAGACAGGATTGGACAAAAGGGAGCTGCTGGAACGGACCAAGACTATCGTTACCACTCTGGGGGAAATGGGTTCCCGGGTCTACACGCCCGGGGATCAAACAGAGATCCCCGCGGTTAAACCGAATGAGGTCGTAGACCCAACAGGAGCTGGCGACGCCTACCGCGCGGGGTTGATCAAGGGCTTGATCCAAGGCAGGAATATCGCAGAATGCGCCATGATGGGAAGCGTATGTGCCTCCTTCGCCATCGAGCGCTACGGCACTCAGGGCTACTACTTCAGCCCAGAGGAATTTCAGCAAAGACTTGACAAATACGTCAACCAGAACTAAGCGATCAGGGCCAGTCTGAGTCAGGATATCGTGCACTCCCTCAATCGCTGATTCTCGAATTCTTCAATCTTCCCCAGCGCGCCCTAGCTATCAACCCCAGTACTATTTCCCTACCGAAGGCCAACGATAGAACTATTGTGTACCTGATGACAGCTATGCTAATGTTTGAAGCAGATAGCCATAGCTTGCAACATCTGAGTGAGCGTTCTTTCTGTAGGTTGCGATTTCACAGTCACGAGCGATATGGAGCCGAAAAGGAGAGGCCCATGAGGCAGGCGATGGAAGACACCCAGCTCGACGGAATGCTAACGGTCCGGCAGGTAGCCGATTTCTTGCATGTTAGCATCTGCAGCGTGAGGCGCTGGAGCGACAGAGGCACACTGAGGTTCTACCGCGTTGGTTCTCGCGGCGATAGGAGATATCAGCGAGAAGACGTGCTTCGCTTTCTGGAAGATTCCAGCCGCTACTTCTTGCCCAACAACCCAACCAGCAAAGGGTAATTTCGCCCGGAGCTATGTTGCGCCATATGGCGAAGAAAAAGCTAGCGCAGACAAAGCCAACGTCAACCACCTTGTGTCTGGTCATCGACTGAGCCCCAGACCAGATCGCAAGTCCTGCG
>QIGA01000237.1 GCA_003229915.1 Chloroflexota bacterium | reverse complement strand
CTCCGGCGCCTCGCTTTCGAGCAGCGGACTTCCATGGCCAAGCTCCTTCGTGATTCCGCCGTGCAGATACTGGAGGACGAGGAAGATATTCAGGAGGGGCTCAAAGCTCTTTCAGCCGAAGAGGGCACCATAACCTGGGAGCAGTATCGGAAAAGTGGACAGGAACGCAAGCGTGCGGTATGAGGTAAGGCTACGTAGAGCAGCACAGCAAAGGTTAGAGGAACTAACAGAACAACACTACGAAATAGTAACCGTAGCGGTCCGCACCCTAGAGGAGAATCCCAGAGCAATAGTCCATAAGCTGGCCGACAGCGGCCTGTGGCGTATCCGCGTAGGACTGTATAGGATAATCTGCGCCATAGACGATGAAGCTCAATCGGTCACGATACTGGCCCTGACCCATCACCAGAAACCTCTCAGGAAATGACCCCAGGGTGATCCTCCTTGGGCTAGCGGCTCAGAGCACACAGCGCCATCAGCAGCCCTGCGATGCTCTTGGCATCGCACACTTCGCCCGAGGCGATAAGCTCGGTGGCCTTACTCAGCGGCACTCGCACCAGCTCGATGCTCTCGTCATCATCAGCGTTGCGTTTCGCCTGTCTGAGCTCAGTGGCACGGTACACGTGCATAACCTCGGTACAGAACCCAGGGCTGGTATAGAAAAACCCCAGCTTCTCCCATCGCTCGGCGGAGAAACCAGTCTCCTCCTCAAGCTCCCTGCGAGCACCATCCAGCGGGTCCTCGCCGGACTCGATACCACCAGCCGGAATCTCCAGTAGCATTTTCTCTACAGGCTTGCGATACTGCCGAACCAGAAGGACGTTATCCTCGGAGTCAACAGCGACGATGGCGGCGCAGGCGTCGTGCTCCACGATCTCTCGTTCCGCCTGCCTGCCTGAGGACAGTTCTACAGTATCAACCCTCAGGCCAACCAGCCTTCCCTGGTAGACGCGTTCCGAACGCAGAGTTCGTTCCTGACCCATCTTAATCACTCAACGCCATAGAGGGCCCAAGATGCAGGATCAGCGGCACCTCATCACAATCGGGGAACTTGGGGCATCTGTAGCACTCCCCCCAGACCTTCCGGGGGAGCTCAGACTTATCAACTAGAGTAAAGCCGCATTTCTGAAAAAAGGACGGCTTATAGGTCAAGCAGAATATGGTGGAAATACCCAAGTCCCGGGCCTCTTCAACGCATTTCTCGACCAGAGCGGCACCGACACCCTGTCCCTGGCTCCCTTGGGCAACGGCCAAAGACTTTATCTCTGCGAGGTCTGCCCAACTCACATGGAGCGCCACACAGGCTGCCACTTTGCCGTCATTCTTGACCACGAAGTAGTCCCTGATATACTCATAGATCTCGCTCAGGGCGCGAGGGAGCATCTCACCTTCGTTGGCGAATCTGTTGATGAGCTTATGCATCTGGGCCGCATCAGCTATTTTAGCCTTCTCCACCTTCATCCTGGATTACTCTCGCTTCTCTAGCCTCTGCGTCAACGTCCCGTAGGATAATGCGGGGCGCTGAGCTCTGACCAGTCTGGTAACGTGAGGACTGCGTTTAGCTCTGACAACAGCCCCATCGCTCAGTGGCACCTCAATTTGCCCATCGACGCTAAGCGTCGCCTGATGAGTTGTGCTCACTTCGAGTTCCACCGTTGCGTCAGCCGGCAAGACAAGAGCAATACCCAAGCTCAGATGGGCTGCGATTGGCTGCAGCAGAATATCCTTTGTAAGCGGATGGAGTATGGGGCCACCCGCAGCCAGGGAATAGCCAGTGCTCCCGGTAGCTGTGGCTAGAATCACTCCATCACACTTGTAGGTTGTCACGAGTTCCCCATCAACAGTCGCCTTGACACGTATCAAACGGCACCTCTCCCCACGAGCGACTACCACATCGTTCAGCGCATAGAAGGGGGAGTCATCCATAGTAGAGGATAGCTCAACTTGAAGCATAGCCCTCTCTTCGACCCTGCCCTCTCCTCTGACAAAAGCGGGCACTTGATTCAACGCATCCTCAGCACTCAGCTCAGTCATGAAACCAATACGTCCCAAATTCACCCCCAGAATAGGAACCGACGCTGGATTGGCAATGCGCGCTGCCCTGAGAATAGTGCCATCTCCGCCCAGGCTGATTATGAGCTCGGTTCCTGGTACCTGCTCCTTCGCGCGCTCCTCCTCCCACGATGAGCATACCCACACCGAAGCGCCCAGGTCTCCAACAACCTTTGCCAATTGTTCAGCCAAATCCCCCGCCGCTTGTATCTTCGGCTGAAACAGGATGCCGACTTTTTTCTTCAAATCCACTTTCTTTGCCAGATGTTTATTTTGCGACAGCGTGCCCGAGCCTAGGAGTCTGTCTGCAAATCATGGCTAGCGGTAGGGTGGGTGCAGCGCAGCGCAACCCACCATTTCCATCTCCATCAGCTTATAGTTGTCGGGCAGGCTCCTACGGTTTTCGTAGAAGGACGAAGAACTCCCTGTTTCCCTCAGCTCCCAATATCGGTGATGGCGTAAGCCCCTCTAGCCCGAAGTTTCGATCTACGGCCCAGCAGACAAAGCGCCCCAGTATCTCTGCGTGTACACGAGGGTCCTTGATCAGACCGCCTTTGCCCACCTGCCATCGGACTGCCTCAAACTGGGGCTTAACCAGAGCAATCAACCACCCCCCACTCTTCACTACATCAGCCACGGCGGGCACCACCTTCTCCAAGGAGATAAACGATAAATCCAATGTGGCCAGGTCAACCAGCTCCGGCAGGGCCAGCGGGTAGCGTGCGTTGACACGCTCCATCACCACCACTCGCGGGTCTTGCCTCAGCCGATAGTCAAGCTGTCCGTAGCCAACGTCAATAGCATAGACCTTGCTCGCTCCACGCTTAAGCAAGCAGTCCGTAAAGCCGCCAGTGGAAGCACCGACATCCACCACAACCAGCGAAGATACGTCCACCCGGAACTCGTCAAGCGCTTTCTCCAGTTTGATGCCGCCCCTGCCAACAAACGGAGGGCTTTCCAGCAATCGAACCTCAGCATCACCCTTGACCAGGGTGCTGGGCTTGACAACTGTCCTGTCATCGGCGATCACAGCACCACCCATCACCATCACCCTGGCCTTTTCTCTGTTATCCGCCAGCCCCCTGGCAACAAGCAGTGTATCTATCCTCTGCCTAGCCACAACGATTTTAGCATAGACACGAAGGCATCGAAAGTCAAGATTGCCTGGCGCTCCTTCAGCTTCCTCGCCCCAAGGGGTCGGAGAATGACGACCCCCTCTGCCCCACCGGTGAGAGTGGGTGAGAACGGCATATCTTCTGGCTCTGGAACAAAAGCGCTTATCGGTGTATTATACCAACAGCCCAACCTGGAGGAATTCGATGACACTGCCACTGGAAGGCATAAAGGTTTTGGACCTGTCCCGTACCGTACCTGGGCCGTTTTGCACCATGGTCTTGGCAGACATGGGGGCGGAGGTGATCAAGATCGAAGCCCCTGGCTACCAGATGGGCATGCTTCCAGACCAAGAGAAACATGCGGCCTATGATTACCTGTCCCGTAATAAAAAGAGCATCGTGCTCAATCTGAAGTCTCCAGAGGCCAGAGAGGTTTTCCTCAAACTGGCAGCTAGTGCCGACGTCGTTATGGAGGCCTTTCGTCCCGGCGTTGTAAAGCGGTTGGGCGTGGACTACGAAACGGTTTCAAAGCTGAATCCACGGATTGTCTATTGCGGCCTCACTGGCTTCGGGCAGGATGGCCCCTACCGCGACCTCCCCGGTCATGACCCCAATTACATCTCGCTAGGCGGGGCTGTGGGGCTTACGGGGGACCAGGAAGGCAATCCCGTAATCATTCGGGCCGCCCTGGCAGATATCGGTAGCGCCCTTCATGCCATCATCGGCATCCTCTGCGCACTCATGGCACGGGATAAGACTGGAAGAGGCCAGTATGTCGATATCTCCATGACCGATAGCGTTCTTCCTTTCCTCTCCGTCAGCCTATTGAGGTACTTCAGAGACCACTTCATCCCCAAGCGGGGATGGCCGTCGCCAACGATAAACGTGTGGCGCACCAAAGACGACAGGTATCTCTCCACGGGACTGATCGAACCCTACTTCTGGGAGCGTTTCTGCCGCGCTCTGGGCAGGGAAGACCTGATCCCGCACCAGCGCGCTAAGGGCAAGAAGCTCCAGGAAGTATACCTCGCAATCAAGGAGGCGTTCCTGACCAAAACCCGCGATGAATGGTTCCAGATAATGAAGGAGGCTGACACATGTGTCAGCCCGGTTCTTGAACTCGATGAGGTCGTTAATGACCCTCACTTTCTCAGCCGCGACATGTTCCCTGAATTAGATCATCCGACGGAAGGAAAAGTGAGGCACCTCGGCATGCCGATAAAGCTATCAGAGACACCGGCGACATTCCGCAGCTTCGCCCCCGTTATCGGGCAGCACACAGAGGAGATCCTGCGAGCATTGGGCTACACCGACCAGCAAATCGAAGACCTTCACAACTCAGAGACCATAAAGTAAGGTGATTATACCTTGTCATCACGTAGTATTTGTGATATAGTATAGGTGTAAAGGAGATACGAAATGAAGACCTATACTATCAAAGATTTCGAGCAACAGTTCCCTGCCGATGATGCCTGCCTTGACTTCCTCAAACAAGCGCGTTGGCCGAAGGGTGTATTCTGCCAGAAGTGCAAGAAGATCACCCCTCACTACCGCATCGCCAACCGCAAAGTTTACTCTTGTCAGTTCTGTGGTTCCCATGTATCACCTACCGCTGGCACTATCTTCCACAAGTCGGATACTCCGCTCCGCTCTTGGTTTCACGCCATATTCCTCATGGCCTCGACCAAAACAGGCATCTCTGCCAAGCAACTTGAAAGGGAACTCGGTGTCACTTATAAAACAGCTTGGCGCATGTTCAAGGAGATTCGCAAGCTCATGGCTGAGAATATAAACCCATTGACAGGACATGTAAAAGTTGACGAGACCTACATAGGCGGTAAGCGAGCAGGGAAACGAGGGCGTGGAGCGGCAGGCAAGACAGTCGTTATGGTAATGACCAAGCGCGATGGAAAGGCCATTCCAAAGGTAGTCCCTAATGTAAAAGGCCAGAACCTTGCTGCCTATGATCGTATTCCATGTTTCGAAT